>DATEEA010000142.1:0-3408 GCA_035281445.1 Candidatus Polarisedimenticolia bacterium | reverse complement strand
TCCCGGGGAGGCGGCGGCCGCCTTGGAGGCGGCCTTCGACGAGATCGCGCGGCTGGAATCGGTCCTCAGCGACTGGAAGACGGACTCCGAGCTGAGCCGGCTGAACCGCGAGGCCGCCTCGGGCCCCTTCGCCTGCTCCGGGGACCTCTACGACTTCGTGGCCGAGGGGGTGCGTCTGTGGGAGGCCACGAGCGGCGCCTTCGACCTGACGGTGGCCCCTCTGGTGGCGCTCTGGGACCTGCGCGGCGAGGGGCGCGCGGCGGGCGACGCCGAGCTGGCCGCGACGATGCGCCGCGTCGGCTCGGCGAGGCTTCGCCTGGACGGCCCGGCCCGAACGGTCTTCTTCCAGGCGCCGGGGATGGGGCTCGATCCCGGCGCCCTGGGCAAGGGGTACGCCCTGGACGCGGCGGCGCGCGTGCTGCGCGCGCGCGGGGTGAAGGCGGCGCTTCTCGACTTCGGGGGGCAGCTCCTGGCGATCGGCGCCCCGGCCGGCCGCGCCGGCTGGGAGGCCGCCGTGGCCCACCCCCTCCGGCGCGACGAGGCGGCGCTGACGGTGATCCTGAAGGACGAGTCGATCGCGACCTCGGGCAACGCCGAGCGCGGTCTGATCGTGGACGGCAGGCAGATGGGGCACGTGCTCGATCCCGCGACGGGCCGGCCGATCGCCTGGCGCGGCAGCGCCAGCGTGATCGCCGCCTCCGCCGCAGAAGCCGACGCCCTGTCCACCGCCCTGCTGGTGATGGGCCCCGATCGCGGCCTGGCCTGGGCCGCGGGCAGAGAGGGGCTGACCCCGCTCTTCCTGGAAGAGGACGAGCGGGGGGAGTTGGTCGTCCGGCCGGGCCCCGGACTTCGCAAACGTCCCGCAGCGCCCTGGGGGGGCGCGGCTGCAGGCATCGCAGGAGACGGACGATGGTGGCACGGCGTTGGGGAGGTGCGGCGGCTTTCGCGCTGATGGTGGGCCTCGCTCCGGGCGGACAGCCCGCGGCGGCCGCGGAGCCGGCCGCGCAGGCTCAGGAGGAGCGCATCCGCGAGCTGGAGAAGCGGGTGGCCGAGCTGGAGGAGATGCTGCGCAAGGCGCTGGAGGCGGGGTCCCTGGGGGACTCGGCGGAGCTGCGCCGAAGGATCGACATGCTGACGAAGGAGCTGGAGAAAGCCAGGATGGGCGAGGCGGCCGCCCCACGCGAGCTGAAGTCGGTGTACGGCCTGGGCCCGGCGGCGTCGAAGGTGTACGGGGTGGAGCGGGGCGTCTCGGTGGGAGGCTACGGCGAGGTGCTGTGGCAGGACTTCGACGCCACCCGCGACGACGGCGCCCGCACGGGCCGCGACACCATCGCCGACATGCTGCGGGCGGTCCTCTACTTCGGCTACAAGTTCAACGACACCATCGTCTTCAACTCGGAGATCGAGTTCGAGCACGGCACCACCGGCTCGGGTGACGAGGACCTGGGCGAAGTGTCGGTGGAGTTCGCCAACATCGACTTCCTCCTGTCCAAGCCGGCCAACGTGAGGGCCGGGATGGTGCTGCTGCCGATCGGCTTCGTCAACGAGCTGCACGAGCCGCCCACGTTCCTGAGCGCGAGGCGGCCCGACGTGGAGAACCGCATCATCCCCTCCACCTGGCGCGAGGTGGGAGTGGGGGGCTTCGGCGACGTGGGGCCGTTCTCCTGGAGGTCGTACGTGGTGGCCGGCCTCAACGCCGAGGGGTTCGCCGCCGGCAGCGGCGTGCGCGAGGGGCGCCAGAGCGGCTCGGAGTCGCTGGCGCGCGACGTCGCCTTCACCGCCCGTGCCGACTACCACGGCCTGCCCGGGCTGCTGGCCGGGGCCTCGTTCTATCAGGGGGAGTCGGGCCAGGGGGCGGAGACGGCGGCCGAAGAGGTCATCGGAGGCGAGGTGACTCTGTACGAAGTGCACGCGGAGTACGTCTTCCGGGGCCTGCAGGCGCGAGCGCTCTGGACGGCGGCGCAGGTGGACGAGGCCGAGGAGATCAACCTGCACATCCTCGGTCTCGACCCGGCGATGGATCCCAATGACGCCTTCGCCGGGGTGGGCAGCCGTCTGACCGGCTGGTACGTCGAGGCCGGATACGACGTGCTGGCGCCGCTGGGGGAGACGACGTCGCAGTCGCTCACCCCCTTCGTGCGCTACGAGCGGTACGACACCCAGGACCGGACGGCCCCCGGGTTCGCCTCCAACGGCGCCAACGATGTGCGGCTGGTGACCTGCGGGTTCAGCTACAAGCCGATCGTGAACCTGGCCATCAAGGTGGACTACCAGGACTACAAGCGCGCCAACGGCACCGGGACGGACCAGATCAATGCGGCGCTGGGCTGGCTGTTCTGACGCGAGGCCCCTCCGGGCCGGCAGGACGGCCGCCCACCGCTGCCGCGGAGCGGCCGTCCTGCTGGCTCTCTGCCTGGGCGGGGCGTTGGGCCCCGCCCAGGCCAAAGTCTTCCTCACGCAGGAGGAGGCGCTGAAGCTGGCCTTCCCCGGCGAGGCGGCTCCGGAGCGCAAGACCGCCTTCCTGACCGACGCGCAGGCCGAGCGCGCGCGGGCCGAGGCCGGCCAGCCGGTGGCCTCCCGCGTGGTGACCTACTACGAGCTCGGCGGGGTGACGGCCTGGTTCGACACGCACGTCGTGCGCACGCTCCCGGAGACGATCATGGTGGTGGTGGAGAAGGACGGCGCAATCCGGCGCATCGACGTCCTGTCGTTCTCCGAGCCGGAGGATTATCTTCCCCGGCCCCGCTGGAACCAGCAGCTCCACGGCCGGAAGCTGGACGAGGAGCTGTCGCTGCGGCGCGGCATCCGCCCGCTCACCGGGGCCACTCTGTCGGCGCGCGCCGTGGTGTCCGCCTCGCGCCGCATCCTGGCGCTCCACCGTGTCCTGGTGGCCGCGCCATGATGAGCCGGACCGAGCGGCTCCTGATCAACCTGTCCACTCTGCTGGTGGCCGTCTCGGGGATCCTCTACGCCTGGATGAAGTACCTGATGTCGCCGATCGACGAGTTCGCCGTGGTGAACCACCCGTGGCAGCCGTGGATGCTCCCTCTGCACGTGCTGGCCGCCCCGGCGATGCTGTTCGCCATCGGGCTGGTGGCGCGCGAGCACATCCTGTCGCAGATCCGCAAGGGGCCGGGCCGCGCGGGCCGCGGCACCGGGCTGGTGGCGGTGGCCTGCCTGCTGCCGATGGTGTCCACCGGCTACCTCATCCAGGTGGTCACCGGCGAGACGGCGAGGCAGGTGGCGGTGGTCGTCCACCTGACCACGGGGATCATCTACACTGTCATGTTCGCGGCGCATCTGGTGGTGTCACGCCGCATCGCCGCGCGGCGCAAGGCCAACGGCGCCATGCAGGAGAACGGTCTGGCCGGGGCCGCCCTGCGGCGGGCCCGGCAGGCCGGGGGAACG
>DATEEA010000141.1:0-7861 GCA_035281445.1 Candidatus Polarisedimenticolia bacterium | reverse complement strand
GGAGGTGTTCCCGCTCCTGGCCGAGACGCACGTCCGGGTGCGCGACGAGCTGCGGGCCGCGGGGATGGCGCCCGCGGAGATCCGCGGCGCGGTGCTGCGCGAGCTGGCCGCGATCCCGGGGACCTACGTCCCGCGGTTCTACGACACGCGCCGCGACCCCGCCTGCGGACTGGACCACGCCGTGCCCGCGGAGGGCCTGGGGTGGGCGCCCCCTTTTCCGGTCAAGCGGGCGCTGGTGGAGGACATCAACAAGTACCCGTTCCCGGCCAGGACCATCGTCCCGCACTCCGAGATCGTCCACGACAGGGTCTCCGTGGAGATCGCGCGAGGCTGCACCGAGGGGTGCCGCTTCTGCCAGGCGGGGATCATCTACCGTCCCGTGAGGGAGCGCTCCACCGAGTCGATCCTCGACTCCGTGCTCTCGGGGCTGGAGCAGACCGGATACGACGAAGTCTCCATCACCTCGCTGTCTCCGGCCGACTACTCGTGCTTTCCCACGCTGGTGGAGAAGGTGATGGATCGCGTGGCCGGGGCGAGAGTGGGAGTGTCCGTCTCGTCGCTGCGTCCGTACGGGCTCACCGAGCACCTCGCCGCGCAAATCGGCCGGGTGAAGAAGACCGGCTTCACCATCGCCCCGGAGGCGGGAAGCCAGAGAATGCGCGACGTCCTCAACAAGGGTATCAGCGAGCAGGACATCCTCTCCGCCGCGCGCAACGCCTCTCGCCAGGGATGGGACCTCATCAAGCTCTACATGATGATCGGGGTGGTGGGTGAGACCGACGAAGACCTCCAGGCCATCGTCGATCTGGCCCATGCCATCTTCGACATCCAGAAGGCCGAGCTGCGCAAGCTGAAGGGGGGCCGGCTGCAGCCCCGCATCAACCTGTCGGCCTCGTCGCACATCCCTAAGCCGTTCGCGCCGTTCCAGTGGATGGCCATGGAATCGATCGACCGGCTCTACGCCAAGCAGAGGTTCATCCAGGACCGCGTGGCGCGCCGCGGGATCAAGTTCAAGCGGCACCACGTGGAGACCTCGGTCATCGAAGGGATCCTGTCGCGCGGCGACCGCCGCGTGGCCGACGCCATCGAGATCGCCTACCGCAAGGGCTGCCGCTTCGACGGCTGGACCGAGCACTTCCGCTTCGATCTGTGGATGGAGTCGTTCCGCGAGGCGGGGCTGGACCACGAGATCTACCTGGCCGAGCTGCCGGTGGAGTCCACGCTCCCCTGGGACCACATCGACTGCCTGGTGGAGAAGAGCTTCCTGCTGCGCGAGTACCAGCGGGCCAGGCGGACGCTGCTGTCGCCGGCCTGCGAGAAGCCGTACCGGCGGCGCAACCTTCCTCCCGAGCCGACCGACAAGCTGGTCTGCTACGACTGCGGGTGCGCCTGCGACCTCAAGCACATCCGCAGCGAGAGGGTGGAGAACTACAGGACCCTGCTGCAGCTTCCCACCACCCGCAGGCCGATGCCGCCGCCGCCGGCCGGTGGGCCGTCGTTCCGCTACCGCGGAGCCTTCACCAAGCAGGGGCGGATGATGTACCTCTCGCATCTCGATCTCATGCGGACGGTGGCCCGGGCCTTCCGCCGCGCCGGGATCGCGCTGCGCTACACGCAGGGGTTCAACCCCCGGCCCCAGCTTTCGTTCTCTCCGGCCCTGGCCGTGGGGATCGAGAGCCGCGAGGAGTACGTGGACGTCCACACCGGCGCGCCGGCCGATCCCGGCGCCGTGGACAGGCTGAACGCCGCGCTTCCCGAGGGGCTGGCCTTCACCCGGCTGTCGCCTCTTCCGGAGCGGGCTCCGGCGCTGCCGGCGGCGGTGAGCGGGGCGACGTACCTTGTGCAAGTGACCGGCGAGGCGGCCGGTGAGCTGCGGGCCCGGGTGGAGGCGTTCAACCGCGCCGAGCAGGTGTTCATCGACAAGGTCCGCCGCGAGCGCTCGATCAGTCTCGATCTGAAGCGCTGGGTGCGCGGCGTGGACATCGTGGAGGATGGGACGCGGTCCGGGCCGGGCTCGGTGCTGCTGCGGTTCCCCATCCTGCTCGACCCGACGGAAGGGTCGGTCAAACCCGACGAAGTCCTGCGCGGTATCCTGGGACGCCCGATCGAAGGGGCCTCCTACGTGCGCGAGAGGCTGCACTTCGCGCCGCTGCCTTCGTGAGCCTGGGCGCGGGCGCGCCATCACGATCTGTTCAACGAGAGGGGATCACGCCATGAGTCAGGGAAAGACCGTCACGCAGATGCATCACGCCCGGGCGGGCGTCGTGACCGAGGCCATGCGTTTCGTGGCGCGCAGGGAGAAGGTCGACCCGGAGCTGATCCGGGCCGAGGTGGCCCGGGGCCGGATGGTGGTCCCGGCCAACGTGAACCACCGCAGCCTCGAGCCGATGGCCATCGGTATCGCCGTGGCGTGCAAGATCAACGCGAACATCGGCAACTCGTCGGTCACCTCCGACGTGGAGGGGGAGCTGGAGAAGCTCCGCCTGGCGCTGAAGTACGGCGCCGACACGGTCATGGATCTCTCCACGGGCGGCGACATCGACCGCATCCGCGAGGCGATCCTGGAGGCCAGCACCGTCCCGGTGGGCACCGTCCCCATCTACCAGGCGGTGGAAGGGCGGCGGCGCATCGAAGACATGACCGCCGACGACCTCATCGACAACATCGAGCACCAGGCCCGGCAGGGAGTCGACTACATGACTTTGCACGCAGGCCTGCTGCTGCGCCACCTGCCGCTGGTGAAAGGGCGCATCACCGGGATCGTCAGCCGCGGAGGATCCCTGCTCGCGCACTGGATGGTCGCGCACCGGCAGGAGAACCCTCTCTACACCCACTGGGACCGGATCCTGGACATCTGCCGCCGCCACGACGTCACCATCAGCGCCGGCGACGGCCTGCGACCCGGCTGCGCGCACGACGCCTCGGACGCCGCGCAGTTCGCCGAGCTCTACACGCTCGGGGAGCTGACCCGCCGGGCGTGGGAGAAGGACGTCCAGGTGATGATCGAGGGACCGGGGCACGTGCCGCTCAACCAGATCGCCCTCAACGTGGCCAAGCAGCAGGAGATCTGCCGGGAAGCCCCGTTCTACGTCCTGGGGCCCCTGGTGACCGACGTGGCGCCGGGCTACGACCACATCACCTCGGCCATCGGGGCCACCATGGCCGGCTGGGCCGGCGCGGCGCTGCTGTGCTACGTCACCCCCAAGGAGCACCTTGGACTCCCCGGTCCCGAGGACGTCCGGCAAGGGGTCATCGCCTACAAGATCGCCGCCCACGCCGCCGACATCGCCCGCGGCAGGGCCGGCGCGCGCGACCGCGACGACGCGCTGTCCAGGGCCCGCTTCGCGTTCGACTGGAAGCGGCAGTTCGAGCTGAGCCTGGATCCGGATCGGGCGCGGGAGATGCACGACGAGACGCTGCCGGCGGAGTATTTCAAGTCGGCGGAGTTCTGCTCGATGTGCGGGCCCCGCTTCTGTTCCATGCAGAGCGACTACCGCGTGGAGGCTATCGAGCCGGCGGCGCTGGAGGCCGCCTACGCCGAGGAGCCGATCGACAGCGTGGCGCTGGGCGCCGAGCTGTCGCGGGCCGTGCGTGCGGCGGCACCCGCCGTGCCCTACGATGGGGTGGTCGCCGCCGGGCCTCTGCACGCCCTGGCCGGGCCGGCGCGCTGAGAGTCACGAGGGCGCCCTCCGCCCTCAGGAATGGGCCATCGCCTCGCGCCCGCCGAGATCCGCCTGCCCGGCGGTCCCCTCCTCGGCGGGCAGGGCGATGGCCCAGAGCGTCGCGGGAGGCTCGATGCCCCTGCTCTGCCTGATGCGCCACGGCCCGGCCGAGGCCGACGGCGACGATCCCTCCCTGACCCTGGAAGGGGAGGCCGTCGTCCAGGACGTGGCGGTGGTCCTGGCCGGTCTGGGGCTGTCGTTCGACGCGGTCTGGAGCAGCCCCCTGGCCCGGGCCCGCCACACCGCGGCCATCGTGGCGGACGTGCTGGGTGGTCCCCGGGCCGTCGAGCCGATCGAAGAGCTCATGCCGGGCCACCCGGTCAGCGCCCTCGCCGACCGCGCCGCCCGGACCGGCGTGCGCGGCAGCGTGCTGGCCGTGGGGCACCAGCCGGACATGGGACGCATGGCCCGCGAAGCCATCCGCTCGGCGCTGCCGCTGCCGTTTCATCGCGGGACCGTTGCCGCCATCGAGGTCCCCGACTGGGAGTCGCTGGCCTCCGGCCGCGCGGGGTGGCTGGCGTTCCACCTGCCGCCGGACCTGCGGCCGGGGAGGTAGCCGGGACGCTCTCCCATGGAGGGGAGCGGGTCGGCCCGTCAGAGCGCGCCGGGCTTCCTTCCGCGGGCGTAGATCAGGCCCGGATTCTCCACGAACCCGGCGGGATCCATGACCGCGAGCCTGCGGCGCGCCGCGGCCAGCAACGCCTCGCGCCCCTCGGGGGAGAGGGCCCTGAAGCGCCGGCCGGTCGATCCGCGGGACGTCCGGACGGCGAGCAGCTCTTCTTTCCCGTACTCGTGGTGGAACCGCCCCGTCCAGGTCTCCCGGTCTCCGAAGCCGGCGCCGTCCAGCAGGGCCGCCATCTTGGCAGGGGAGTCGACCGGTTCGTGGCTGCTGACGGTGTCGTCATCGGGCGGCGCACCCAGCCGATCGAGCTCCTCCACGACCACCCTGTAGGCGGGGAAGCGCGGCGGCCCGTCCCACGTGAGCGTCCCGATCCAGCCTCCCGGGCGGAGCGCCCCCGCCGCTTCGCGCAGCGCGCGGGCCGGGTCGCCGATGTGAAAGAGCACGAAGGCCATCACCACGGCGTCGAAGGAATGCGGGCGGAAGCCGATCTGCTCCAGGTCCATCCGCGCGCACGCGAAGCCGGCCGGGCGCCGCTCCAGCATCCCCTGGGCGGCATCCACTCCAGCGATGAACGCCGACGGAGCCGCCCGCTTCAGCAGGGGGAGGAGTGACCCGACCCCGCAGCCGGCGTCGAGCACGTGGGAGGCGGCGCCCAACGGCAGCCGCTCCAGCAGCCGGGCCGCATGCGGCAGCAGCAGCGGAGCCCACCCGCGCTCGTACTCCTCCGCCTCGGCCGAGTACCCCCGCGCCACCGCCTCCCGCCCGGAGGCGGCCGAAGGCTCGTTATCTCGCAATCAGGAGCCCTTCCGCGAGATCGGTGAGCCTGCGCATCGTCACCTCGCGAGCAGCCGCTTGAGATTCTCTTCCGCCTCCCGCATCCCCGGCTCGAGCTGCAGGGCCCGCTCGAAGTCGGCCCGGGCGCCTTCGACGTCGCCCATCTTGAGGCGCACCAGCCCGCGGTTGTTGTGGGCCGGACCGTCGGAGGCGTAGATGCCGATGGCGGTGTCGAAGCTGGCCAAGGCCTTCTCGAGTTTTCCCTGCTTCATGAGGTCGATCCCCTGATTGTACCAGGCCACCACCAGGTCAGGCGCCAGCTCCAGGGCTTTCCGATAGCGACGCAGGGCCGACGCTGTCTTCCCCTGCCGGCTCAGCGTCACTCCCTGGTTGGAAAGCAGGTGCGCGAGGACCTGGTCGGTGGTCAGGTCCCGCATGAAGACGCCGGCCTCGATGGCCTTCGAGTCGATGCGGTACCGGCGCCGATAGATGTCGTCGTCGAGGTGGATGCCGCCTTCCATCAGCTCGACGTTCCTGACGCCGTCGGGGAGCCGCACGCGGACGAACAGGTGAACGGGAGTGGCCACGGCCCGGGCGTCCAGTCCGAGGCGCTCGGCGAACGCGAGGTAGACGATGGCCAGGCCGACGCAGGTCCCGCGGCGGTTCTGCAGAGTCGCGGCGACCGAGGAGCCCTCGGGGGCCGAGGCGTCGGGAATGGCGGCGAAGCCGGTCTGGCCGAAGAAGCGGGCGTTCAGCGCGACAAGCGTTGGGTCGGGATAGAGAGTGGCTGCCTCGCGGTCGAAGGCCGCGAGGACGGCATGGCGATCCGAGCGCCCCATGTCATCCTCAAGATCCAGGGCGGCTCGCAGGACATCCTCGCCGGCTTGTCGTGTGTCGGACGATGCAGGGGCAGCGAGAACGGCGGCTGCGACCAACAAGCTGGTGAGGAACACGTGACACCATCGGTGTTCGGCTAGCGGCGTGATGGAGGAGACCGTGGCCGGTCGCAAGTCTATAGGAATCCGCCGGCAGTCGACCACCATGATTCCGACGCGAGCCTTTTGTTCTGGACGATCGTGCCGGGTTTCAGTGATGCTGACCGACGACAGAGGGAGCGAGTCAGCGGGGGAGCTTCTGCTCGATGGTGTGGATGCGGCCGGCGTCGAGCGTCACGGTCTGAGTCCCGCCTCCGGGCCAGCGCACCTCCACCTCGGCCGAAGAGGCCGGGCCCAGGCCGGCGTGGAGCCGGACGTCGTTCTGGGACAGATAGCTCGATCCGGCGCGCACCTCGAGGGTCTGCGTCCTTCCCGGCCCGGCGCCCCGTGGGATCACGCGGACCCTCGCTCCGATCCCATCGGTGTTGGCGCCGGATCCCCGCAGGACCAGCAGCATCCAGTGCCCGGCCTGCGCTCCGCCGTCGTTGCGCAGCAGCTGCGCGGGACGGTCGTTGTTGAGCACGAAGAGGTCCAGGTCGCCGTCGTCGTCCATGTCTCCGACCGCCAGCCCACGGCCCACGTTGGGCTCCGCGAAGGCCGGGCCCAGCGACGGCCCCACCTCCTTGAAGAAGCCCGAGCCGTCGTTGGCCAGAAGGGACCGGGGCTGGGCGTAGGTCAGCTTCTCCTTGAACAGGGCGATGTTGTCCAGGATGTGGCCGTTGACGATCAGCAGGTCCTGGTCGGCGTCGTTGTCGTAGTCCAGGAAGTCCGCCCCGAAGCCGACGTTGAGGAAGTTGACTTCCCCCAGGCCTGCCCGGTAGGTGCCGTCGGTGAAAGTGCGGTCGCCGTTGTTGACGTAGAGCTGGTTCGTCTCGTAGTCCAGGTTGGTGACAATGAGGTCCTGCCGGCCGTCGCCGTTCACGTCGGCGGCGTCGGTCCCCATCCCCGCCTGAGGCATCCCGCTCTCGGAGAACCCCGTCCCGGCGGTCATGGAGATGTCCTGGAACGAGCCGCTGCCGTCGGCCTTGTTGAGGTAGAGGAAGTTGATGGTCTTGTCGTTGGCGACGTAGATGTCCTGCCAGCCGTCGTCGTTCACGTCGAGGAACACGACGCCCAGCCCCTTGCCGATCGGGTCGGCCACACCCGCGGCGGCGCTGACGTCCTCGAACCGTCCGTCCCCGCGATTCCGGTAGAGCGTGTCCGGGACGCCGTTGTACTCGTCGGGGTGGCAGTACGCCCGGTGCCCGGGCTTTCTCTCTCCGCAGAACTTGTTGTTCTCCAGGGTGAAGTCGATGTAGTTGGCCACGTAGAGGTCCAGGTCGCCGTCGTTGTCCACGTCGGCGAAGGCGGCGCTGGTGCTCCAGCGCGGGTCGCCCGTGCCCGACTCCGCGGTGACGTCCTTGAAGCGGCCGCCCCCTTCGTTCCGGTACAAAACGTTGGGGCCGAAGTTGGTGACGTACAGGTCGCGATCCCGATCCCCGTCGATGTCCCCCGCCACGCAGCCCATCCCGTAGCGCCCCTCGTTGGACACTCCGGCCTGGGCGGTGACGTCGGTGAAGCGGCCGCCGCCGTCGTTGCGGTAGAGGCGGCTGGAGACGTCGGCGTCCCCCTTGTAGCCGGGGAGCCTTCCCGAGTTGACGGCGAACAGGTCGATGTCTCCGTCGCCGTCGTGGTCGAACCAGCAGGCGCCCGAGCCCATCGTCTCGACGTAGTGCTTCTCGCCGCTGCCGCCGTGCACGTGCCGGAAGGCGATCCCCGCCTCGCGGGTCACGTCGGTGAAGGTGATGCCGGAGGGGGCGGCCCAGGCC
>DATEEA010000140.1:0-2578 GCA_035281445.1 Candidatus Polarisedimenticolia bacterium | reverse complement strand
CTCGCCGCGGCCGAGGCGGCGGCTTCGCTGTCGAGGTACCTTGGCGGCGAGGAGTTCGATCCCGGACGCCTGGAAGCGGTGGCCTCCCGCCTTGCCGCGCTGGACCGCCTGCGCCGCCGGTACGGCCGGAGCATCGAGGAGCTGATCGCGCTGCGGGACGCCTCCCGCGCCGAGCTGGAGGATCTCGCCGAGGCCCCCGCGCGCCTGGAATCGCTGGCGCGGGAGCTCGATCGGGCGGAGGAGGCGTACCGCACGGCGGCGGAGGCGCTGTCCAGCGCGCGGAAGAAGGCCGCGGCCCGTCTGTCCCGGGCGGTGCAGTCGGAGCTGCGGGCGCTGGCCATGGGCGGCACGCGGGTGGAGATCGCCGTGGATCCCCTCCCGGGCGGGAGCGGGGGAGCCTTGGGCGCCGACGCCGTGGCCTTCCTCATCGCTCCGAACCAGGGCGAAGGGCTGCGGCCGCTCTCGCGGATCGCGTCGGGAGGTGAGCTGTCGCGGCTGATGCTGGCCGTGCGCAACGCCTCCTCGGCGAGCTCCGACGCCCGGACGCTGGTCTTCGACGAGGTGGACACCGGAGTGGGCGGGACCGTGGCCGAGTCGGTGGGCCAGAGGCTGGCCGCCCTGGGCGGGAGCCAGCAGGTTGTCTGCGTCACCCACCTGGCCCCCATCGCCGCCGCCGCCGACCGGCACCTGAGGGTGGCCAAGGAGGCATCCGGAGGGCGGACCCGCGTCGCGGTGACCTCGCTGGATCGGCAGGGGAGGATCGACGAGCTGGCCAGGATGCTGGGAGGCGGCCTCACCGCGACCGCGCGCCGCCACGCCGAGGCCATGGTGGGCCGGCGCGGCGGGGCGGCGACGGCATGAGCGCCGCTGCGGGCGGCCGGCTGGCGGTCTACCCCGGCACCTTCGATCCGATCACCAACGGGCACCTGGACATCATCCAGCGCGGGAGCCGGCTCTTCGACCGGGTGGTGGTGGCGGTGCTGGAGAACCCGGACAAGGATCCGCTCTTCAGCGTGCCCGACCGCGTCAGGCTGATACGCGAGGCGGTCTCGCCGATGAAGAACGTGGGGGTGGAGACCTTCAGCGGCCTGCTGGTCGACTGCGTGCGGGCCTGCGGCGCGCACGTCATCGTGAGAGGGCTGCGCGCCATCTCCGACTTCGAGTACGAGTTCCAGATGGCGCTGATGAACAGGAGGCTCGATCCCGAGGTGGAGACCGTCTTCATGATGCCGGCGGAGGCGTACTCCTACCTCAGCTCCCGCCTGGTCAAGGAAGTGGCCGCGCTGGGCGGGGACGTCTCGGGTCTGGTGCCGGAGGCCGTGGCGCGCGCGGTGGCCGGCAGGTTCGGCAGGGAGAGGAGCTGATGCCGAGGCTGGCGGGACGGATCGGGCTGGTGAAGCCGAGCGCCACCATCGCGGTCAAGCAGGAAGCCGACCGGCTCCGGGCGCTGGGGGTGGACGTGATCGACTTCGGCCCGGGCGAGCCCGACTTCCCGGCCCCGGCCAACGTCAAGCGCGCCGCCCACAGGGCCATCGACGAGGATCTGAGCCATTACCTGCCGACGCAGGGGCTTCCCGCGCTGCGCCGCGCCGTCGCCGCGCACTACGCCTCCACCTACGGCACCGACTACGACGCGTCGGAGGTGATCGTCTCCTGCGGCGGCAAGAACGCCCTGTTCGAGGCGGCCCTGGCGCTGGTGGAGCCGGGCGACGAGGTGATCATCCCGTCTCCCTACTGGGTCTCCTTCCCCGAGCAGGTGCTGCTGGCCGGCGGAGTTCCCGTGATCCTCCCGGCCTCGGAGTCCGACGGCTTCATCCCGCGCGCCTCCCAGGCGGCCAGGCTGGCCGGACCGGACACCAAGGCCATCATCCTGTGCTCCCCCTCCAACCCCACGGGGGCGGTGATCCCCGCCGAGGAGATCGAGGCCTTCGCGGACCTGGTGATGGAGAAGGACCTCTACCTGGTCTTCGACGAGTGCTACGAGAAGTTCCTCTACGACGGCCGGCGCCACGCCAGCCCCGCCCGTCACGCCGGGCGCCTGCGGGACCGGCTGATCCTGGTCTCCACTCTGTCCAAATCGTACGCCATGACCGGTTACCGCATCGGCTACGCGGTCTCGTGCAGGCCCATCGTGGCCGCGCTGGCCGCGGTGCAGGGGCACGACTGCACCCACCCCACGGCCATCGCCCAGGCCGCGGCCGTGGAGGCGCTGGAGGGACCACAGGACGATCTGCGCCGGATGATCGAGGAGTACCGGCTCCGCCGCGACCTGATGGTGGAGGGGCTGCGCTCGATCCCCGGCGTGACCTGCGCCACGCCGCCGGGATCCTTCTACGCCTTCCCCGGCGTGACCGGGCTGTGTCAGCGGCTCGGCTCGCCGGACTCCGCCTCGCTGGCCGGGCGGCTCCTGGCCGGAGCGCGCATCGCCACGGTGCCGGGAGAGGCCTTCGGCGCCCCGGGGTTCCTCCGCTTCTCCTACGCCCTGTCCCAGGAGCGCATCCGCGAGGGGATCGAGCGGCTCCGTTCGTGCGCCGCCGGAAGATGACCGTCGCGTCGGCGGTATACTCCACTCCATGAA
>DATEEA010000139.1:0-5878 GCA_035281445.1 Candidatus Polarisedimenticolia bacterium | reverse complement strand
GCCAGCAAGGCCGGAGCCGCCGCCAGCGCCGCCGCCCGCGCCAAGGCTTCCCTCATCAGTAGGTCACCGTCAGGGACCCGGTGAAGGAGACGAGCTGTTCCCCTTCGTGGATGTCCTCGAAGCCGGGTCCCGGGAACAGCGTCGAGGCCGAGGCGTTCACGATGACGTTGTTGTTCAGCCAGGGCCGCCACTGGATCCCCACCCCCAGGTCCACGCCGATGAAACGGTCGATGTCCGGCTGGAAGAGGACCAGCTCCAGCGGCGCGGTCTCGTCGAAGCGCATCACGTTGACGTTGGCGATCCCTCGCAGCGTCGTGGTGATCTCCGCGTCCACCCCGCCCCCGGCGAGCTGCAGGCCGGGGTTGACGAAGTTGGCCTGGCCTTCCTCCTTCGAGGACCGCAGCGAAGGGAAGAGGCTGGCCGGCCCCACCAGCTTCAGCCTGGTGCCGGCCAGCGGGATGGCCTGCCGCACCCAGAAAGAGGAGCCCGCCCCGGCGAACAGGGGGTTGTCGAAGATGGTGTCGAAACCCTCGCCGTCTTCGTCCCGGGGGTCCTCGTCCCCCGAGGCCCAGAGGAGCTGCCCACGGTAGCGCAGCCAGTCCTTGTCCACCGACATCTCCAGGGCCGCCATCCAGGCGTCCACGTCGATCGGCCCGCCGGCGATGGGGTTGTCGGAGTCGTCCCCCGAGACGTGGTAGAGGGCGTGCATCACGTTGGCCCGTCCGATGTGCCCGGTGCCGATCCACCCCAGGTAGGTGACGCTCACGTCGTGGGGCCGCAGCGCCCCCACCGCGGCCGGCCTCACCAGGAAGCCGTTCTTGTCGAAGTGGACGCTCGGCCGGTCGTTGTTGACGTGCACCGACAACCCGGCCGTGTAGCCCGGGGTCAGGAAGTCCTGCCGAAACAGATTGGCGATGAACACCTGCTGTTCGCGGGACTGGAAGTCGAGGGTGTTCAGCCCCGAGTTGGTGTCCTTCTCCGCCATCTTGAAGTACGCCAGGTTCCAGGAAGAGCGGTTGGAGGCCCAGTTGCCCGACAGCCGGATCCCGGGCTCGTTGTCCGCGAACAGGAAGCCTCGGGGATCGGAGAGGAACCCCTGCACCCCCGCGCGCAGGAAGACGATGTCGTAGCTGGGAGAGACGTCGAAGAGCTTCACCTCCACGAAGCCCTCCTGCAGCCCGACGTGCCGGTCGGTGCGCTCGTCTCCGGCGCGCACGTCGGCGTTCACGATGCCGCGTTCCTGGGTGTCCAAGAGGTTGAGGTTGAACACCGGCGTCACCCGCACCCGCCAGTCCACCGGCCGGAAGGCGGCCGCGCCGTGGAACAGGTCGAGGGAGAGCAGCAGGTTGGCCGCGCCGGCCACCTCCTCGGACTCTCCGAAGAACTCCTCGTTGAAAGGGTCGGAGCCCGAGACGCCGCTGGGTGTGGTGAGGCGGCGCGCGTCCACCAGCGTGTCGGACAGCACGGTCAGGTTGAGGAACGTGGCGTCCCCCAGGATCGGCAGGTCCCCTTTCAGAACGTTCTGGTTGTAAGGGTCGTACCACCGCCCCCGGACGTAGGGGGCCCGCGGCCTGCGGCCGTGCGCGTAGCGGTCCCAGTCCGGGAACCCGATGCGCCAGCGGTCCTCGATCGGAAGGAAGTCCCCCGGGATCGCCTCCACGCTTTCTCGGCCGCCCGCCGGGGGAGACGGGGCCGAAGCGGGAGCGCCGGCCGGGGCGTTGGGATCGCGAGCCTCGTCCCGGGCGGCCGCGAGGGAGGCGGCGCACAGGAGGAGCCCGATGGCGGGAAGGAAGCGCCGGAACGGACGCACCCCGTCACTCCTTCTCGACGATCTCCCTCTTGCTGGGCAGCATGGCGCCGATGAGCGATCCGGCGGCCTCGTCGGAGACCTTTCGCCGGGTCATGGCCGAGGTGAGGTTCTCCAGGAACGCGTTGAACTCCGCGCCGGTGATCCCCATCCCCGCGTGGGCGGTCTTCATGTCCTTGCCTTCGTAGGCGCAGGGTCCCCCGGCCGCGCGGCAGAGCCAGTCGGACATCGCCTTCTTGAAGGCGGCCATGTCGGTCCCCTGGAAGCGGGCGGACAGGCGCTGGTCGGAGGCCACGCCCGCGGCCAGCTCGTCCACGATGGCGGTGATCGCGGCCATCCCCCCCAGCCGCTCGAACAGGCTCCCCGGCTCGGCCGCCTCCCTGGTCTGGCTCGCCACGGCGGCCTGCCCGCCCATCAGCGCGGCGAGCGCCAGAGCCGCCGCCTTGCGACGCAACAGCATCCTGTTCCTCCTCCTGAATGACGGCGATGCGGCGCTCACTCTACCACGCGGGCGGCGGCAAGGGCCGAAACCTGCTCCTCCCGGCGGCGTACACATGTCTGCAACGGCCGATTGATCGTTCCGGCCGGGGAGCCGTAGAATCATCCTGTGATCATGCGGCGCATCCGATCCATCGCTCAGCTCATGCGGAGGTCCGGAATGCTGAAGACAGGCGACATGGCTCCCGATTTCACGGTGAAGGACCACCAGGGGCGGACGGTCTCGCTGTCCGGCTTGAAAGGCAAGCGCGTCGTGCTCTGGTTCTACCCGAAGGCCGACACCCCCGGCTGAACGAAGGAGGGTTGCGGGTTCCGCGACCTCTACGATCAGTACCGGGCCAGGGGGATCGAGATCCTCGGCGCCAGCTTCGATGACCAGGAGGCCAACCAGAGCTTCGCCGAGAAGTTCAGGTTCCCCTTCCCCCTGCTGTGCGACGTCGATCGCCGCATCGGGATGGCCTACGGAGCGTGCGACTCGTCCGACGCGGAGTACGCCCGCCGCATCACCTACGTGATCGGCGCCGACGGGCGCATCGCCCAGGCGTACCCGCAGGTGTCCGCGGCCAGCCACCCCCACGAGCTGCTGGCCGCGCTCTGACAGGCTCAGGGGAGGAGAGGCTCATGGCCGAGAGGCGGCTCGTCCGATCCCGATCCGAGAGACGCATCGCCGGGGTGTGCGGCGGCATCGCTCTGTGGATGGAGACCGATCCGGTGTTCGTCCGGCTGGCCTTCGTGGCCGGGGCGCTCATCCCTCCCTTCTCCGGGATCGCCGTGCTGGGCTACCTGGCCTGCTGGATCGTGGTTCCCGAGGAGGGCGCCGAGGGCGCCGCCGCGGGGACCGGGCCGGCGGGGGCCGCGCCCGAGGGGGAGGAGCAGGGGCCCCACGCGGCCGCTCCGCGTCCCGCCCGCGCGGCCACCTCCTTTCCCGCCGACGCCAGCGTGGCGGCGGGGCTGCTCTTCATCGCCGCGGGGGTCTTCTTCCTCCTGATCAACCTCGGCGTGCTCCACTGGGACATGTTCCACTTCTGGCGCTGGCGCGTGATGTGGCCGGCGGCGGTGATCCTGCTCGGCCTGTTCCTGGTGGCGCGCGCCCTCTGGCCCGCGCGCCGGCCTCCGGCCGGACCGGCGGCGGGGCCCGATGCAGCCTGACCGGGTGGCGGCCCGCCGCCGCACCTACGCCTCGCTCTCCTTCGGCACCACGCTGGTCTGCCTGGGCACCGTGCTGCTCCTCAACACCATGGGGAGGCTCGGCTGGGGAGTCTGGTTCGATCTGTTCAGGCTCTGGCCCCTCCTTCTGATCTCCATCGGCATCCGGACGCTCTTCGCGGGGACCCGCCTGCACCCGGCCGCGCTGCTGGGGCCGCTGCTGGTGGTCGGCGTGGTGGCGATGACCGCCGGCCGGTACTCCGGCCGGGAGCCGGCCGGAGGCCGGCTGGCGGCGGGGGCGGGAGAGTCGATCGCCATCGAGTGCGGCCCGCCGCTGCGCCGGTCGCCGTTCCGTCTGCGGGTCGCCTTCACGCTCGGGCGGATCGACCTGGCCGCCGGCGGGGAGACCGGGCCCGCCGCCGCGGCCCCCGTCTCGGCGGGCCAGGACCGGGGGATGGCCGGATCGCTGCGCTACACCGGAGACCAGCCTCGCTGGGCGTGCAGCAACGAAGGGGATCTCTGGCTGGGAAGGGACGAGCCGGGCGGCGCCCTGCGCGTGGTCTTCCCCTTCACCGACCACCGCGGCGCCTGGGAGGCCCGGCTGGCCTCGCCCGGGCCGGTGGATGCGCGCTTCGATCTGCTGGCCTCCGCCGCCTCCCTGGATCTGAGGGCCTTCCATCTGTCGCGCCTTGACCTGGACATGGCCGCCACCACCGCCGCCATCCGGCTCGGCCCTCCCGCCGGGCGCACCATCGTGCGGCTGAACGGGGCGGCCAGCGACATCCGGATCGCCCTTCCGGAGAGGACGTGCTTCACCCTCAGCCGCGATCGGCTCCTCAGCGTGCTGGACCTCGACGTGGAGGCCAGCCGGAGCCGCCGTGGGCGGCGGGCGGTCGGGGCGGCCTGTCCCGGGGGCGGGGACGAGGCCGCGCCGCTGGGCGACACCCCGCGCTACGAGATCGTCTCCGACCTCCCATTCTCCAGCGTGCGGATCGAGACGGACTGGGGCGGCTGAGTGCGCCCCGCGCTTTGGCCGATCCTGGCCGGGCCCCGCTCCGCCTTCCACGATCTGCTGGCTGCCATCGAGGGGGTCCTTCCGCCCGATCTGCCGGCCTTCAAGCTGCTGCTGCCTCCGGTGCTCGGGCTGCTCGCGGGATGGTACGCCTACGTTCCGGTGCACGAGCTGTTGCACGCGGCGGGGTGCGTGCTGGCCGGCGGGACGGTGACCGAGCTGCGGATCGATCCGGTCTACGGCGGGAGGATCCTCGCCGCCTGGCTGCCGTTCGTCAGCCCCGCGCAGTCGGGCTACGCGGGGCGCCTGACGGGGTTCGACACCGGAGGCTCCGACGTGGTCTACCTGGCGACCGACCTCTTCCCTTTCACGCTGACGGTCCTGGCCGGGGTCCCGCTGCTGCGAGAGGCCTCCCGCGGGGCCCTGCGGTGGTGGGGGTGGAGACGGTGCCTCTTCGGCCCGGCGGTGGTGATGGCGACGGCTCCCTTCATCAGCGCCACCGGGGACTACTTCGAGATGGGATCGATCCTGGTGACCGCGCCGCTGCCGGAAGCCTACCGCGCGCTGCGCTCCGACGATCTTTTCCGCCTGATCGAGCAGCTCGACGAAGGGACCGTCGCCGTTCCCGAAGGGAGACTGGCCTCGGGGGGGGTGGCCACCCTCTCCCTGGTGCTCGGTGTCTGCCTGGCGGGATGGACCTACCTGCTGGGAGGAGCCTGGGCCTCCTTCATCGCCCGCCTGCGGGAGAGAGCTGCTTCAGCTCCTCCTTCGCCGTCTTCGTGACGCGCCCCGCGGGGGCCATGGCCACGATCTCTTCGAGGTGCCGGCGGGCGGCCGGCAGGTCCCCCGCGGCCCGGGCGATCCGCGCCAGGTAGAGGCGGGCGTAGGCGGGGAGCGCGCCGCGGCCCCTGTCCAGCTCCAGCACCGTCTCCATCTCCCGCCGGGCCGCCTCCATCTCTCCCTTGAGGAAGTGGATCTTCCCCAGCAGGAAGTGCGGGGCGGCCTCGCCGCTTTCCGTCTCCGCCAGAGACTCGCCGAACCCTTCCGGCGCCGGGCCCCCCCGCGCGGGAAGCTTCTCCGCCCGCTCGAGCTCCTCGCGCCCCTTGTCGGCGAGGTGGCCGAACATCTCCGGATCGGCGGTGGAGATCCCGGGGAACAGCTCGCGGTCGAGCTGAGCCCAGTCATGCCAGTACTGGTACCGGGAGAGATAGACCTGGCCCAGCAGGGCGTGGGCCTCGCGGCTGCGCGGATTGGCGGCCAGCGCGGTGGTCAGGCTGCGCTCGGCGCTCTCCCAGTCGAAGGCCATCAGCCCGGTCTCGGCGTCGCGCAGGAGGATGGCCTCGGCCGCTCCCCCGTCCAGCGGGCGGCCCAGCGCCTCCAGCCAGTACGCGGCCAGCACGCGCACGCCGGCCGGC
>DATEEA010000138.1:0-70452 GCA_035281445.1 Candidatus Polarisedimenticolia bacterium | reverse complement strand
GCGGCCGCTCCTCCCGCGGCCGGAGGGGAGGCCGGGACAGGCTCCGAGAGCGCCCCGGCGAGGCGCGCCTCCAGCGAGCCCACGGTGGCGGATGCGAGCTCCTCTTCGGGCACGGCCAGGCCGTACTCCTGCTCCAGGGCGATCCCCAGCTCCACCATGTCCAGGCTGCCCAATCCCAGATCGTCCCCGAGCCGGCAGGAGCCGGCCAGAGCCATGGGATCGCGGCGGGCGATCCGGGCCACCAGGCGGGCGGCCGGGCCGGCGCCACCGGCAGGGGCCCCCGGCGTGCGGCCCGCCTGAAGCGCCGCGGCCCTCTCTCTCACGATCCCCTTGCGCACCTTGCCGATCGCCGTCCGGGGGAAGTCCGCCTCCGGCCAGACAGTGTGTCCGCGGATGCGCTGCTTGGGGAGGAGCCGCTCGTTGGCCCTCCTCACGGCCTCCTCGGCCAGGCCGGCCTCCCGCATCCTGAGCACGGCGTGGACCCTCTCTCCCGTGCCGGCGGGCAGGCCCACCACGCACGCCTCGAGCACCCCCGGCATGCGCGCCAGCACCGCCTCCACGTCGGCCGGGTGGACGTTGTCTCCTTCCGCGGTGACGATGACGTCCTTGAGCCTCCCCTCGATGGTGAGTCTCCCGCGCTCGTCGAGGGCCCCCCGGTCCCCCGTGCGGAGCCACTCCTGTCCGGCCACGGCGCCCCCGCCGCCGAGATAGCCGGGGGTGACGTTGGGGCCGCGCACCAAGACCTCGCCGTCCTCGCCGATGCGCACCTCCACGTTGCCCAGGGGCCTGCCGACTCCGGAGGCGCGGCGATCGAAGGGGTTGGAGAGCGACACGATGGGGGCGGCCTCGGTCAGACCATAGCCCTGCACCACCAGGTACCCGCACCTTTCCCAGAACGAGCGGACCTCGGGGTCGAGACCCGCTCCACCGGCCACGAAGAGCCGGAAGCGCCACCCCAGCAGACGCTGCACCCCGGGGAAGGCCATGGCCTGGAGCAGCCAGTGGCGGCCCGCCATCGCCTGCTGCCTCCGCTCGAAGCGGTCCAGGCTCCCCCGCTCGCCCACGATCCGCCGCAGCTCGAGGGCCATCAGCTCCATGACCCTGGGCACGGTGAACAGGCCCCAGCAGCCCAGGCGCCTCGCCGCGTCGAGGGCCTCGGCGGGGCGGGGAGCGACCAGGGCCACCGTCAATCCCATCGACAGCGGCAGGAAGATCCCCATGGCCTGGCCGAACATGTGGGAGAAGGGGAGCGACGACAGGAAGCGCAGCCTGCGCCCCGCCATGCGGACCAGGCGCTCGCGCTTCCGGAACCCGCGCTCGATCGGGGCGAAGTCCGAGAGGATGTTGCCGTGGGTGAGGACCACCCCCTTGGGGTCGGCCGTCGTCCCCGACGTGAAGATGACCTCGGCGGTGTCGGCCGGCGAAGCAGCGGCCGGCGCCGGCGGCGCCGCGGCCCCCGTCCCCCAGCCGCCCCAGTCGAGCCGGGCCAACCCGGCGGGGGCCGTCGTCCCGGGCGGGGCGACCAGGATGCCGCCTCCCACCATCGCCGCGACGCGGGAGCGCAGGTCGGCGGTGGTGTCCGCCTCCAGCGGCACGGCCACCGCCCCCAGCCACTGGGCCGCCAGGAAGGCCTCGACCCAGTCCGGGCTGTCGGGCCCCTGGATCAGGACGTGGCGTCCGGGCCGGGCCCCCAGCTCCGCCAGCGCGGAAGCGCACGACAGGGTGCGCCGGTGCAGCTCGCCGTAGGTGCGCCGGCGCCAGCGAACCCCCTCGCGCCACAGGTACGCCTCCCGGCCGGCGTAGCGGGTCAGCCCCTCGACGTAGGAGAGGAGGTTGCGGCGTGCGGGAGCGTCGTCGTGCGAGGGAACCTCAGCTCAGGGGCACTGCGAGGAGCCGCAGTCGGGACAGAACAGGCAGCCCGCTTCGAGCGTGGCCGCTCCGCCGCAGTCGGGGCACCGGTCGCGTCCGTTGCGGGCGCGGAAAGGATCGCCGGGGGCTGGCGGCGAGGCCGGCCTTGACGACCGCATCGCCCGGTGCAGCGCGCGTCCCAGCGCCTCCAGGGGCGGTCCGGAGGGGCCGCCGCGCGAGAAGCGCGCCAGCGCCTCGCCCCGCGACGAGGGAGACCGCCCGCCGGAGCCGGCCGGCTCGGGCCCGGGCCCGGACGGCTCGGGGCCCGTGCTCATCACCTGACGCCGCCGGCTCCGGTGCCTGTAGACGGTGACCCCCTTGCATCCCAGCCTCCACGCCCCCAGGAACACCCGCTCCACGTCGCTGGGGGTGGACGACTCGGGAAGGTTCACGGTCTTGGACACGGCATTGTCGCAGTGTCTCTGGAAGGCCGCCTGCATCCGGACGTGCCAGGCAGGCTCGATGTCGTGAGCGGTGCCGAAGAGGCGCCTCAGGGAGGCCGGCACTTCGTCGTCGCCGAACCCGCGGACGGCCCCGCGGGCCGCCACCCGTTCCATCAGGTCGTCCGTCAGGATCCCCGCCGCCCGCGCCCGCTCCAGGAAGGCCGGGTGCACCTCGTGCAGGCCTTCACCGTCCCCCAGGTCGAGCACGTGGCGCCGGGTGAAGGCCACGGCGAACAGCGGCTCGATCCCGCCGGAGGCCCCGGCGATCATGCTGATGGTGCCGGTGGGGGCCACGGTCGTGGTCGTGGCGTTGCGCAGGGGCGCCGCGCCCGGCACGTCGTGCAGGCTTCCCGGGTGGTTGGGGAACGGGCCCCGGTCCGCGGCAAGGTCCTGGCTGGCGCGACGCGCCTCGCGGGCGATGAGCCCCATGAGGCGATCGGCCAGGTCCAGCGCCTCCTGCGAGTCGTAGGGGATGCCCAGGGCGATCAGCAGATCCGCCCAGCCCATGACTCCCAGTCCGATGCGGCGGTTGGCGCGAGTCACCGCTTCGATCGCGGGGATGGGGTAGCGGCTCACCTCGATGACGTTGTCGAGGAAGTGCACGGCGTCGCGCACCGCGCGGGCCAGCCTCTCTTCGTCCACCGAGGGGGCCTCGCCCGGCAGGACGAACTGGCCCAGGTTGATGGAGCCGAGCGTGCAGGCTTCGTTGGCGGAGAGAGGCTGCTCCCCGCAGGGGTTGG
The DNA here is from genome assembly GCA_035281445.1 of Candidatus Polarisedimenticolia bacterium. GTDB lineage: Bacteria > Acidobacteriota > Polarisedimenticolia > JACPZX01 > DASXTC01 > DATEEA01. The sequence goes on along the minus strand of DATEEA010000138.1, from coordinate 67,361 downwards.
TCGCCTCGATCAGCCCCACGTGGCGGGTGGGGTTGGTCTCGTTGATCCGATCGATGAAGACCACCCCCGGCTCGCCGCTGAGCCAGGCGTTGAGGCACATGCGATCGAAGACGTCCCGCGCCCGCAGGCTCCCCGCGGGGCGTCCCGGCGAGCCGTCGTGGCCGGGGGCGGACAGGTCGTAGGACGTGTCCTCGGCCAGCGCCCTCATGAAGACGTCGGTGACGGCGACGGAGATGTTGAAGTTGGTGATCTCCCCGCCGTCCCTCTTGCAATCGATGAACTCCATGATGTCGGGATGGTCCACGCGCAGGATGCCCATGTTGGCGCCGCGCCGCATCCCGCCCTGCTTGATCGCCTCGGTGGCCGCGTTGAAGACCTTCATGAACGACACCGGCCCGCTGGCGATGCCCGAGGTGGTGCGCACGCGGCTGTTGCGAGGCCGCAGCCGGGAGAAGCTGAAGCCGGTGCCGCCTCCCGTCTTGTGGATGACCGCGGCGTCCTTGAGGGCCTCGAAGATCCCCTCCATCGAGTCCTCCACCGGCAGCACGAAGCAGGCGCAGAGCTGCTGGAGCTCGCGCCCGGCGTTCATCAGGGTAGGGGAGTTGGGGAGGAACTCCAGCGAGGACATCATCCGGTAGAATGTCGCCGCCGAGGCGGCGGGGTCCTTCCGCCCCTCGAAGGGGAGGCGCTCGTCGGCGGAAGCCACGTTGTCGGCCACCCTGCGGAACATCTGATCCGGGGTCTCCAGCGGCCGGCCGTTCTCGTCGCGGGCCAGGTAGCGCCTCTCCAGCACGAACAGGGCGTGAGGGGTGAGCGTGGCTCCGGCCGCCTGCGGAGGGAGCGGACGGGCCCTGGAAGCGGGATTCATGACCCTTCAACGTACCTCCGCCCGCCGTCCGGGTCAAGCCCGGAAACGCAAGATGTTGGGCCACGGGTCGCCCGGCGGCCCGTGATGTTGGGGTTTCAGGCGGCCCCGGCCGGGGCCGCGGTCTGCTGGAACTGCAGCCGGTGCAGCATGCGGTAGATGCCCTCCCGGGCCAGTAGCTCCTGGTGGGTCCCTTCCTCGCGGACCACCCCGTGGTGCAGAACCAGGATGCGGTCCGACTCCTGGATGGTGGAGAGCCGGTGGGCGATCACCAGAGAGGTCCTGCCCGCCATCAGCCGGCGCAGGGCCGCCTGGATCTCCATCTCCGTGGCCGAGTCCACCGAAGCGGTCGCCTCGTCCAGCACCAGCACGGGCGGGTCGAAGGCCAGGGCCCGGGCGAACGACAGCAGCTGGCGCTGCCCCATGGAGAAGTTCAGGCCGCGCTCCCTGACCTCGGCGTCGTAGCCCTGGGGCAGGGCCTGGATGAAGCGATCCGCCCTCACGGCACGGGCCGCCGCCTCGATCCGGTCGCGGCCGATGGACGGGTCACCCAGGCCGATGTTGCCGGCCAGCGTGCCCGAGAACAGGACGTGATCCTGCAGGACCACCCCCACCCGCCGGCGCAGCTCGCGCAGCTCGAGCTCGCGGACGTCCGCGCCGTCGAGGACGATCGATCCCGACTGCACGTCGTACAGCCGGGTGAGCAGGCGCACGATGGTGGACTTGCCCGCGCCGGTGGAGCCCACGACGGCCACCTTCTCCCCCGGCCGGATGCGGAAGGTGAGCCCCTGGAGCACCGGCGGGCCTCCGGGGTAGGCGAAGCGGACCCCCTTGAACTCCACGGCACCGGTGCGCCCGGACGCGGGGGCGGGGAGAGGGCGGGGCGAGGCCGGCGAGGCGATCTCGGGCCGGGTGTCGAGCAGGGCGAAGATCCTCTCGGAGGAGGCCATGGCCGACTGCATGACCGAGTAGTAGCCACCCAGCTCCTTGATGGGGCCGAAGAACTTCTGCGCGTACTCGAGGAAGGCCACCAGGGTCCCGAAGGTGACCGCGCCGGCCAGCACGCGGCCCCCTCCGTACCAGACGATCATGGCCACCGCCAGAGTCCCCACCAGCTCGATGATCGAGGAGAAGATCGAGTCGTAGACCACCGACCGGAGGTCGGCGTCGCGATGGGAGCGGTTGATCTCCTCGAACTCGGCGTCGTTGGCCCGCTCCCTCTGGAAGAGCTGCGCCACGGCCATGCCGCTCAGCGTCTCGTGAAGGTAGGCGTTGATGCGGGCCACGCGGGCCCGCACCTCGCGGAAGGCGTCCCGGATCCGTATGCGGAACAGGAAGGCCACCGCTCCCAGCAGGGGCAGCACGGTGACGGTGAGGGTGGCCAGCCGGACGTCCATCCAGAACAGGATGGCCACGATCCCCAGCAGCTTGAGCCCGTCTCCCAGCAGCGTCACCACGCCCGAGGAGAAGACCTCGGCCAGCGTCTCCACGTCGGTGGTGACGCGGGTGACCAGCCTGCCGACCGGGTTGCGGTCGAAGAAGGAAGACGAGAGCTTCTGCAGGTGGTCGTACACCTCCACCCGCAGATCGTGGACGACCCGCTGGCCGGTCTTCTCCAGCGCGTAGATCTGGAGGAACCGCAGCGAGAATTCCAGGGCCAGAAGGGCCGCGAACGCGGCGACGATCCAGAGGAGGCCGGAGGGATCCTTCGACGCGATGGGCCCGTCGATGGCCAGCTTGATCAGGTAGGGCTGGGCGAGCTGAACGGCCGAGACGAGCAGCAGCAGCGCCAGCGACCCCGCCACCAGCCTCCTGTGAGGAAGGACGTACCGCCCGATGCGCCGCATGAGGCGGGCGTCGTAGGCCTTGCCCAGCACCTCCTCGTCGTGGTGCGAGCGCCCCGGGGCGCCGCCGTGCGGGGCGCTCACGCCTCCTCCAGTCTCTCGGCGAGCGACTGCCGCCGGGCGATCCGCGCGTACACGCCCCCCTTGGCCAGCAGCTCCTCGTGGGTGCCGCGCTCCACCACCGTGCCGCCGTCCATCACCGCGATGTCGTCGGCCCAGCTCAAGGTGGCCACGCGGTTGGAGACCACGATCATGGTGGAGGACCCCTTGCGGCGCCGCAGGGCCTCCACCACCTCGCGCTCCACCTGCGCGTCGAGGCTGGACAGCGCGTCGTCCAGGATCAGGACGGCAGGGGAGGCGGCCAGGGCCCGGGCCAGCGTGGCCCGCTGGCGCTGTCCGCCCGACAGGGTGTAGCCGCGCTCCCCCACGACCGTGTCCAGCCCCTGGGGGAAGAGAGGCAGGTCCTTGTCAAGCCGGGCCTCGCGCACCGCCTGGTCCAGAGCCGCCGCGCCGGCCCGTCCCGACAGCGCCACGTTGTCGCGCAGCGACCTGGAGAAGAGGAACCCTTCCTGGGGCACCATCCCGATGTCGCGCCGCAGGCGCGAGAGGGGGAGCGTGGCCACGTCCTGGCCATCCACGAACACCGTGCCCGGCGGGGGCGGGAGGATCCGCGGCAGCATGTTGACCAGGGTCGTCTTCCCCGCGCCGACGGTCCCCACGATGCCCAGGCTGCCGCCGGCCGGCACGCGGAGATTGACCCTGTCCAGGTGGCGCACGCCGGCCGGCGCCCCTTCGTGGCTGAAGGTGAGGTCGCGGAACTCGATGGCGCCCGCCAGGGGCGCGTCGGTCCGGCCGGGGGCGGGCTCCCGCTGCTCGGCCGGATGCGCCAGCACCTCGCCGATGCGGCGCAAGGCGGCGGCGCCGCGCTGGAAGGTGTTGAGGATCCAGCCGAAGGCGAAGGTCGGCCACACCAGGAACGCCAGGTAGGCGTTGAAGGCCACGAAGTCCCCGAGGGTGATCCGGCCGAGAATGACCTCGCGGCCTCCCAGCCCGATCACCACCAGCGTCCCGGCCGAGGCCATGCTCCCCATCAGCGGCACCATCGCGCCGCGGGCGCGGGCCAGCGCCAGCACCCTTCCCAGATAGGAGCGCGACAGAGCGCTCCAGGCTTCGGATTCCTCCTTCTCCCGGGCGTAGGTCTTGATGAGGTTGATGCCGGAGATGTTCTCCTGGGCCTTCGAGGTGAGCGCCCCGAGCTGCTCCTGCACCTGCATGGTGTGCGCGTAGATGCGCCGGCTGAGCCGGTTCACGGCCAGCAGGAAGACGGGGTAGGGCGCCAGCGCGATGAGGGTGAGCCGCGCGTCCATGGCCAGCATCATGGAGACGGCGGTCACGTACACCAGCGTGGTGTTGACCAGGTTCATCATCCCCGGGCCGAAGAACGACCGCACCAGCAGCATGTCGTTGACCGCCCGCGAGGAGATGTCGCCGATGGGGCGCCGCGCGTACCAGGTGAGCGGCAGCCTCTGCAGATGCGAGAAGAGACGCCCCCTCAGATGGAAGGCGACATGCCGGCTGGCCCCCAGGATGGCCAGGCGCGACCAGGTGCGGATCGCCGCCTGCCCCAGCGCCACCGCCACGATGGCCGCGCTGAACAGGGCCACCCGCCGCCGGTCGGCCGCCTGCAGCGAGTCCACGGCGTGCTTGAGCAGGAGCGGGACGCTGAGGGCCAGCGCGTTGGTGGCCGCCAGCAGGAGGAATCCCCAGGCGTAGCGTCCCTTGAACTGGAGGAAGTACTCCCGGGCCAGGGCCCAGGGCCGGACGGGGCCTCCTGCCGGGCTCAACCCGTTCCTCCCGTCCTCGCAAGATCGAACAGCAGCGTCTCCGCCAGCAGCTTCCTCTGGACGTTGCGGTCCAGGTCGGAGCGGGCCGCCGCAACCCGCTCCATCATGGCCACGAGAGCCGAAGGGTCGGAGGAGAGCCTGCGGGCCAGCGTCTCGAGCTCTTCGGCCCTGTCGGCCGACAGCAGCAGCACGGGGGGGGCTCCCCACCCCAGCAGCATCATGTCGCGGAGCAGCCCCTCCAGGACATCCAGGCGGGCCGCGATCTCGACGGTGTCCGTTCCCAGCCTCTCCGCGTCGTCGAGCACGTGCCTGCGGCTGCCGGGCACGGAGAGCCTCTCCAGGACCTGGATCATCTCCTCGCGCGCGGCGTCGTGGGTCTCCAGGTCCAGCTCCATGGCCGCGCCATAGCGCCCCGAGGCCAGCCGGGCCGCCCGCCAGGCTCCGGGCTCGTCCAGACCGCGCTCCCTCCGGAGGAGGGACGCCAGCTCGTCCGGAGGCATCGTGCCGAAGGCGATGGCCTGGCACCGCGAGCGTGTGGTGGGGAGAAGCTGCGCTGGCCTGGAGGTGACCAGGATGAGGAAGGCCGCCGGCGGCGGCTCCTCCAGGGTCTTGAGCAGGGCGTTCTGCGCCTCGTGGCTCATCCGTTCGGCCGGATCGATGATGAAGACGCGGCACCGCCCCTCGAACGGGCGGTAGCCCGCCTCCTGACGCAGCGCCCGGATGGCGTCGATCGGCACGACCGTCTTCTCCAAGGTGACGTACTTCAAGTCGGGGTGGATCCCTTTGTCCACCTTGTTGCAGGCCGGGCACCGCCCGCAGGCGCCGCCTTCGGGCCGGGCCTCATCCTGGCACAGCAGCGAGGCGGCCGCGGCCAGGGCGGCCGTCCGCTTTCCCACCGCTTCCGGCCCGTGGAAGAGCAGGGCGTGGTGCAGCCTCCCGGCGGCGATGGCGCCGGTCAGGACGCGCACAGGCTGTTCGTGCCCGACGAGGGTGTGCAGCGTGACCATGGGATCTGCTAGGAAAGACCCAGTGTGCGGGCGGCGAGAGCCTGCACCTGGCGCGCGACCTTCTCCACCGGCTGGTCGGCCGGCACGATCTTGACGCGCTGTCTCTCCGCCGCGGCGATGGCCAGGTACCCCTCGCGCACGCGGCGGTGGAAGGCGAGGTCCTCCTCCTCGAAGCGGGAGGTGGCCGAGGCGGCGTCGGCGGCGTTGCGCTCGCGGGCCCGCCGCAGCCCCACCTCCACGGGGAGATCGAGCAGCAGGGTCAGGTCGGGGTGCAGGTCCACCGTCACCAGCGAGCTGATGACCTTCACCTCGCTGAGGGGGATCTCCCGCCCGTACCCCTGGTAGGCGACCGTGGCGTCCATGAAGCGGTCGCACAGCACCGCCTTGCCTGCGTCCAGGGCCGGCTGGATGACCTCATCAATATGCTGCAGCCGCGCCGCCCCGTAGAGGAACAGCTCGGCCCGCGGCACCAGTCCCTTCGACGACGGGTCCAGAAGGATTCCCCGCACCTTCTCGCCGATGACCGTCCCGCCCGGCTCGCGGGTGACCACCACCACGACCCCTTTCTCCTTGAGGTGCTCGAACAGCAGCCGCACCTGGGTGGACTTGCCGGACCCCTCGATCCCCTCGAACGTGATGAAGCTGCCCACTCGGAACTCCCTGTGGAGGAAGAAGGTAAGATACGAATCCTAGCACAACCCTTCGAGGGGTCGGCGAAGTCGCCGCCGGCAGACGCGGAGGAAGCTGGCGGAAGGGGTTCGCGGAGGGCTGGGATGAGGAAGGCGACGAGCAGGGCCGGTGTACAATCCTCCACGGCGGGGAGGGCGGCCCGCGGATGGCGCTGTCCGGCGGGCGGCCGGTCGGCTACCTGCTGGGCGTGTACGTGTTCAGCCTGGAAAATCGCGGGATGACGGCCGAGATCGACGAGCTGTTCGTCGAGGAGCCGCACCGCCGGGCGGGGGCGGGGGGGAGGTTGCTGCGAGCCGCCGAGGCCGCCTTCCGCCGCGCCGGTTGCCGCGGCGCCTCCTTGCAGCTCGGCCGGGGCAACCGGGCCGCGCGCGCCTTCTATCGCCGGCATGGCTACAGGGAGCGGACAAAGTATGAGCTGCTGGACAGGCCTCTGCCGCGGAGATGAGCGCGGCCCCGGCCGCCGGACCCGCGCGGCCGCGGCCTGGACGGCCCTGGCGGTGCTGGCCGCGGCCCCCGCGGGCGCCCGGGCTGGGCCGGCCGGGGCCGTGGCCGGCGTCGTCCACGTCGCTTCGAGGGATGGGACCAGGCTCGCGGTGGAGTGTTCCGGCTCGGGCCCGGAGCTGCTGCTGGTCCACGGAGGCGTCGGGGATCGGACCCGCTGGACGCCCCTGTTCCCTCTGCTCTCCTCGCGTTTCACCGTCTGCGCCATGGACCGCCGGGGGCGGGGAGGAAGCGGCGACGCGGTCCAGTACAGCATCCGGCGCGAGGCGGAGGACATCGCGGCGGTGGTGGAGTCGCGCGCCGGGCCGGTGGCCGTGCTGGGACACTCCTACGGCGGGATCTGCGCCCTGGAAGCGGCCTTCCTCACCGGCAGGATCTCGAAGCTCCTGCTCTACGAGCCGCCTCTTCAGGAGGAGATCGAACCGAGGCTCGTGGACCGGATCGAGGAGCTCGCCCGCCGGGGGGACCGCGAGGAGGCGGTCTCGCTCTTCCTGAGAGAGGTGGTCCGGGTGAGCCCGGCCGAGCTGGAACAGATGCGCTCGCGTCCCGCCTGGAAGAGCATGATGGAGTCGATCGGAGCCCACCCCCGGCAGATGAGGGCGCTGTCCGGCTACCGCTTCGACGAAGGGCGGCTGCGCACGCTCCGCGTCCCGACACTCCTGATCCGCGGGGAGCTGACCGCCATCCCCGGAGTCCGGCGTGCTTTCGACAGCCTGATGGCCGCCCTTCCCGAGAGGAAGGAGGCGATCCTGGCCGGACAGCATCACAACGCCATGGACACGGGCCGGCAGGAGCTGGCCCGGACGATCCTCGGCTTTCTGCTGGCGGAGGAGGGAGGCGAGCCGTGAGCCGCGCGCGCCGCCCTTGCCTGCACGGCGCCGGCCGGACATGAGCGGGCCGCGAGAGCTGTTCGAGGCGGTCGCAAGGGGTGACACCGCGCGTGTCGCGGACCTCCTGGAGCAGAGCCCGGACCTGGTCCGCGCCTCCGGAGCCCACGGCAAGACAGCGCTGCACCTGGCCGCCGAGCACGACCGGCTGGACGAAGCCCGCCTGCTGCTGGGAGCCGGGGCCGACATCGAGGCCAGGACATCCTGGGGCGCCTCTCCTCTGGACTGGGCCGCCGTGATGGGAAGCTCCAGGGTGGCGGAGGAGCTGATGTCGAGAGGAGCGGGAGGCTCCACCCTCCTGACCGCCGCCGCTCTCGGCAGGCTGGCCGAGGTGCGGGCGATCGTGGAGTCGGAGCAGGATCTGGCGACGCACCGCCGGCGCGGCGCGCCGCAAGAGCCCGACGACCACTGGCCGGCCGACAGCGCGCACATCCTGGGAGACGTCCTGTCCGACGCGCTGTTCGCCGCCGGGAGGAACGGCCAGGCACGCGTGGTGGAGTATCTGCTCGGCCGGGGGGCGGACATCGACGCCAAGGGGGTCTTCGGCGGGACGGCGCTGCACTGGGCGGCCATCAACGGCCATGAGGAGACGGTGAGGCTGCTGCTGGCCAGGGGAGCTTCACGGGGGGTGCGGGACGCCCGGTTCGACTCCACGCCCGAAGGGTGGGCGCGGGAAGGGGGGCACGCGCGGATCGCGGCGATGCTGCAAGACGGACGCGAGGAAGGCTGAGCGATGGCGCTTGGCCGCCTGCAGCAGCCGCTGAGGAGGACGTCATGGCCGCCACGCACAAGACCATCGAAGCGTACCTGAAGGGAGCGACCCGGGAGCAGCGCGCGGCGCTGGAGAAGCTCCGAGGCGACATCCGCGCCGCCGCTCCGGGAGCCGAGGAGTGCATCAGCTACGGCCTGCCCGCCTTCCGCCTCGGCGGCATGCTGGTCGGCTTCGGGGCCAGGCCCGGCCATTGCTCCTTCTACTTGATGAGCTCCACCACGCTCGACTCTTTCAGGAAAGAAGTGGAAGGCTACGACGTGAGCAAGGGGACGATCCGGTTCGCGCCCGAAAAGCCGCTCCCCGCGTCGCTGGTCAGGAAGCTGGTGAAGGCGAGGATCGAGGAGAACGCCGCCCGCAGCGGCGGGCGGAGGCGGTCGCGATGACGGCCCGCCTCCTGCTGTGCGCGCTGGCCGCCGCCGCGCCGGCGGCCGCCGGGTCCTCCCCGCCGCTCCCGCCTCCGGTCCTGGACATGCACCTGCACGCTTCGGCGGCGGCCGACAACGGTCCTCCGCCCCTGGGGCTCTGTTTCTCCCCCGCCGACCTGGGCGTCTGGGACCCGGCGAAGCCCTGGGCCGAGGCGTTCATCGGAATGCAGAAGAACCCGCCTTGCGCGGACCCTGTCTGGTCGCCGGAGAACGACGACGCCCTGATGAGGCAGACCATCGCCGCCATGGAGCGGCGCAACGTGATCGGGGTGCTGAGCGGCCCTCCGGAGAGAGTGCGCCGCTGGTCGGAGGCTGCGCCGGGACGGTTCATCGCCGGCTTCCAGCTTCGGCTGGGGCGGGAGTCGACCACTCCAGAAGAGCTGCGCCGGCTGCACGAGGCCGGGGCCTTCGCCGTGCTGGCGGAGGTGACCAACCAGTACGTGGGGATCGGCCCGTCCGATCCGGCCTTCGATCCGTACCTGGCCGTCGCGGAGGAGCGTGACATACCGGTCGGGATTCACGTCGGGACGGGGCCCCCGGGCGCTCCCTATCTGGGCATGGAGAGGTACAGGGCGGCGCTGCACAGCCCGCTCACCATGGAAGAGGCGCTCATCCGGCACCCCAGACTCCGCGTCTATCTCCAGCACGCCGGGTGGCCGATGCTGGAGGACCTGCTCGCGGTGATGTGGGCGCACCCACAGGTCCACGTGGATCTCGGCGGGATCGTCTTCGGACTGCCCAGGGCGGAGCTGTACCGGTACCTGGAGCGGATCGTGGTCGCCGGGTTCGGCAGGCGGGTCATGTTCGGGTCGGACCAGATGGTCTGGCCCGGGATGATCGAGCGGGGCATCCAGGCGATCGAATCGGCTCCCTTCCTGAGCCAGGAGCAGAAGCGCGACATCCTCTACCACAACGCGGCCCGCTTCCTCCGGCTGAGCGAGGCGGAGATCGCGAAGCACCACGGCCGGTGAGGCGCTACCCTCCGGTCGGGTGGCTCTTGAACCAGGCCCGGGTGGAGCCGACGTCCTTCCTGATCTGAGCGGCCAGGGCCTGGGCGGACTCGAACTTCCGCTCGCCTCGCAGATGCGCGCAGAACCCCAGGCGCATCGTCCGTCCGTACAGCTCCTTTCCCTCGTAGTCCAGAAGGTGCGCTTCGATGACCTTCTCCCGCTCCTCGAAGGTCGGCCGGTCGCCGATGTTGGTCACCGAGGGGAACACCGCGCCGCCGGTCTCGGCGCGCGTGACGTAGACACCCTCGGCGGGGATCAGCTCGTTGTCCGTGGAGAGGTTGGCGGTGGAGAACCCCAGCCCGGCCCCCCGGCCCCGTCCGTGCACCACCAGCCCACGGATGGTGTAGGGGCGGCCGAGCATGGCCGCCGCCCTGTCCACGGCGCCCCGCGCGATGTTCTCGCGGATCCGCGTCGAGGAGATCGGCTGGCTGTCGTGCAGCACCACCGGCACCTTGTCCACGCGGAACCCGTGGCGGGCCCCTTCGGACCTCAGCAGCTCGAAGTCCCCCACCCCCCCGCGGCCGAAATGGAAGTTGGCGCCGACGTACACCTCGCGCGCGCCCAGCTTCCGGCCGAGGATCTCCTCCACGAACTGCTCCGCCGCGATGCCCGCGAACTCCCGGGTGAAAGGCACGATCAGCAGCACGTCCAGCCCCAGGCCCGAGAGGGCCTTGATCTTCTCGGACATGGGCATGATCAGGGGCGGCCGTCCGGCGGGACGGAGGATGGTGAGGGGATGGGGATCGAAGGTCATGACCACCGACGTGCCGCCCAGGGCCGCGGACCGCGAGGTGATCGTGGCGATGATCTTCCGGTGTCCGAGGTGCACGCCGTCGAAGTTGCCGATGGCGATCACGGGGGAGGGAAGAGTGCCGGCGGCGTCCAGGCCGCGGAAGACCTTCATCGCAGCAGCGCCAGCCCCGCGTGCATCACCAGGTTCCCGATGAGGCCGCACGCCACGTCGTCGGCCATGATCCCCCAGCCGCCGGGCAGCCTCTCCAGGCGGCTGGCCGGCCACGGCTTGAGGATGTCCAGGGCGCGGAAGAGGAGGAACCCGGCCAGGCAGGTCCACAGCGTGGGCGGCACGAAGAGCATCGTCAGAAGGAAGCCGGCGACCTCGTCCACCACCGCCTCCGACGGATCGTGGTAGCCGAGGCCCCGCTCCAGCGCGCCGGAGGCGGCGACTCCGGCGAACGTGAGCAAGAGGGCCAGTCCGGCGGACCCCCACGGGCCCGACGCCATCCAGGCGGCGACGTGGACGGGGACGGCGACCGCCGTGGCCACGGTCCCCGAAGCGACCGGGGAGTGTCCCACGCCGCAGAACGTGGCCAGGGCCCACGCGGCCGGCCAGGCGGGCGTGCGGCGGGCCTCAGCGACCTGCGGCATCGGCGACCGGGGCGCGCCGGACCCGGGCCCGGGGCCTGGAAGCAACGGCCAGCAGGTCGTACGGTTCGGCGCCCGTGACCCGCACCGTGATGAACTCGCCGATCGGCAGCTCCAGGCGGCTCTTCACCAGAACGGACCCGTCGATGTCCGGGGCCTGGAAGGCGGCCCTCGCCCGGAAGGGGCCGCCAGCCTCCTCGGGCCCGCCGTCCACCAGCACCTCGATGGTCCGCCCGATCCGCCCGGAGTACCGGCGCAGCGAGATCCCTTGCTGCATCTCCATGATGCGCGCGCGGCGCTCCTGCTTGGCTTCGGCCGGCACGTCGTCCGGCAGCTCGTGGGACGCCGTGCCGGGCTCGTGAGAGTAGGTGAAGACGCCGAGGTGGTCGAACTCCGCCTCCTCCACGAAGCGGGCCAGCTCGTCCACGTCGTCCTCGGTCTCTCCGGGAAAGCCCACGATGAAGGTGGTGCGGAGGGCGATCCCCGGGACGCGCCGGCGGAGCTCGGCCAGCATCCTCAGGAAGGCCTCGCCGCTGCCGCCCCTGCGCATCCGGGCCAGCACGCGCTTCGCGGCGTGCTGCAAGGGAAGGTCCACGTACTTGACGACCGGCTCCGTCTCGGCGATGGCGTCCATCAGGCGGGTGGTGACCTTGCTGGGATAGGCGTACAGCAGCCGGATCCAGCGCAGCCCCTCCACCTCTCCCAGGGCCCGCAGGAGACCGGGGAGCCCTCGCGGGTCCCCCAGATCCGAGCCGTAGGAGGTGCTGTCCTGGGCGATGAGGTTGATCTCACGCACACCGGCGGCGGCCAGCCCGCGCGCCTCCTGCACCAGCGACTCGATGGACCGGGACCGGAAGGCTCCGCGGATGCCGGGGATGATGCAGAACGAGCAGGGGTTGTCGCACCCCTCGGCGATCTTGAGATAGGCCGAAGCGCCGGTCGTGGCGATCAGGCGGCCCGCCCGCTCCCCTGGGAGGTAGACCGCCGGTCCCAGATCGGGGACGAAGACGCCGTCGTCCAGATCGCAGGCCTCCACGATCCGCTCCACGTCGTTGAGTCCGAGGAAGCGGTCCACCTCCGGGAGCGTGGCCCGCATCTCGGCGGCGAAACGCTGCACCATGCATCCGGCCACCACCAGCCTGCGGAGCCGGCCTTCATCCTTGAGCCGCGCCATCTCGCGGATCGTCTCGTACCCCTCGTCCTTGGCCGCCTGAAGGAAGCCGCAGGTGTTCACCACCACGACGTCGGCGCGGTCCGGATCGAAGGTGACGTGGAAGCCGCGGCGCCGAAGACGCCCCAGCATGACCTCGCTGTCGACGAGGTTCTTGGCGCAGCCCAGGGAAACCAGCCCGACGGTGATCATGGCCGGTCATTGTACCGTGTTTCCGCGGCCTCCGGCGGGCGGCTCTCAGCTCCGGGGACGCGTGCCGCGGTGGCGCCTGGGACGCGCCTCGGGAGGGGGCAGCGGCTGCGACGGTCCCCCCAGAGGGCTCCCCGCGGCGCGGGCCGTGGCCGCCTTACCCTCGCCGGCCCCCATGGACCAGGTGGTGGTGCGGATGTCGTCGCAGGCGCGCAGCAGCTCGGCGGTGGGGTTGACCAGGAGCCTCAGGTGGCTGGCCCCCTCCAGCATCGGCAGATCGGCCAGCCCGTTGCCCGCGGCGATGATGGGCACGCGGCCGTAGCGGCGCAGGATGGCCTGGATCTTCCCCTTGCCGTAGGGGAGAGGCTCGATGATCCCGTCGGTCAGCACGCTGTCCACCACCGCCACCTGCCCGGCGATCACCTCGCTGCGCTCGATCCCCAGGGGCCGCACCGCCGTCTCGATCGCCCACCGGGGGGAGCCCGACACCACCACCACGTGGAAGCCCAGAGTGCGCAGGTGCTCCACCATGCGGGCGGCTTCGCCGGTCTGGGTCACGTCCCCCAGTCCGGACACGGCCTTCCCGGACAGGGCGTACAGGGCCTCCTCGCGCATGCCGGCCAGCCCCTCCAGCATCACCCGGGTCATCTGCTCCTCGCTGCAGCGCCCCGCCATGAACAGATCCATGAGGCGCGAGAAATCGGCGTAGGGGTCCCGGGACGGCTCGGCTCCGCAGCCCCTCAGCACGCGGGCGATGGGGGCCACGGCGCGGCGATCCAGGGCGCGCTCGTCCAGGATGCGGCCCCACAGGAGCTCGGCCACGTCGGGGCCCCAGAGCGTGCCGTCGGCGTCGAAGGCGGCGATCTGCGGCTGGCCGGGCCTGAGCCGGTCGGCCTGCTGGGCCAGCCGGTGGCACTGTTCAAGGAGATCGCTGACGTGGGCTCGGCGGACGCTCATGACGGCCTCCTCATCCGCCGGCAGCCTCGGCGGTGTCAGGGATAGATGCGGCTCAGTGTTCGCGGATACGGTATCGCTTCCCTCAGGTGATGGATCCCACAGATCCACGACACGGTGCGCTCGATCCCCATGCCGAACCCGGCGTGCGGGACCGTGCCGTACTTGCGTATCTCGAGGTACCAGCGGAAGGCCTCTTCGGGCAGCCCGTGCTCCTCGATGCGGCGTTTCAGTAAATCATAATCATGAATCCTCTGGCTGCCACCGATGATCTCGCCGTATCCCTCCGGGGCGAGAACGTCCACGCAGAGCGCCTTGTCGGGCGACTCCGCGTCGGGCTGCATGTAGAACGCCTTCACCGCCGCCGGGTAATGGGTGACCATCAGGGGACTCGGGTGGAGCTGCGCCAGGATCGTCTCGTCGGTTCCGCCGAAATCGTTGCCGTATTGGAAGTCCACGCCGTTGCGTTTCAGCACGCCGGCCGCGTCGTCGTAGGTCATGCGGGGGAACGGCCTCCCGACGGCCTCCAGCCGGGCGATGTCCCGCTCCAGAGTCTTCAGCTCCTCCCGCCGCCGGTGGAGGACCCGCTCCAGGATGTACAGGATGAAGTCCTCGGCCAGCTGCAGCAGTCCCGGAAGCTCCAGGAAAGCCACCTCCGGCTCCACCATCCAGAACTCGGTGAGATGCCGGCGGGTCTTGGACTTCTCCGCCCGGAACGTGGGACCGAAGCAGTAGACCCTGCCGAAGGCCATGCACGCCGGCTCCAGGTAGAGCTGTCCCGATTGAGTCAGGTAGGCCTTCTCGCCGAAGTACTCGGTCTCGAAAAGGGTGCTCGTCCCTTCACAGGCGGCGGGGGTGAAGATGGGGGAGTCGATCAGGACGAAGCCGCGCTCGTCGAAGAAGTCCCGGATGGCCATGCAGACCTCGCTGCGGATGCGCAGGATGGCGTGCGGCCGGGACGAGCGAAGCCACAGGTGCCGGTTGTCCATCAGGAAATCGATGCCGTGATCCTTCGGCGAGATGGGGTACTCGGCGGCGAGGTGGAAGGGGGTCAGCCCGGTGACGGTGATCTCGAACCCCCCGGGCGCCCGGGGCTCGCGCCGCACCTTCCCCGTCATCTCGAAGGAGGACTCCTGCGTGAGCGCCCCCGCGGTGTCGAACACGCCGGGCGGGGCCTCCCTGGCCGCCACCACGCCCTGGACGTAGCCGCTGCCGTCGCGCATCACCAGGAAGCGGATCTTCCCCATGTCGCGCTTGTGATAGACCCAGCCCTTCAGCGAGACGTCCTCTCCTTCGTGCCTGCCGAGGTCGCCGATCCGGACGTGGGGGCTCATCCCTCCGCCTCGTCCCCCTTGCCCGCCGCGGCGCGGGCGTCGTGGATGATCTTCTCCCGGAGGTGCGCCGGGACCTCGTCGTAGTGCGAGGCCTCCATGTGATATTCGCCGCGCCCTCCGGTGATGGAGTTGAGGGTGGCGGAGTAGGAGAGCATCTCGGCCATCGGCACCTGCGCCTTGATGGTGCTGTTGCCTCCGGAGGAGTCCATACCCTGCACGCGCCCGCGGCGGCTGTTGAGGTCTCCCAGGATGTCGCCGTAGCACTCCTCGGGCACCACCACCTCCACGTTCATGATCGGCTCCAGCAGGGTGGGGTGCGCGTCGGCCACCGCCTTCTTGAAGGCCTCGCGGCCGGCCACCTGGAAGGCGATGTCCTTGCTGTCCACGGGATGGGTCTTGCCGTCCACCAGCGAGACCCGGACGCCCACCACCGGATAGCCGGCGACCACCCCCTCGTGCATCTTGGCCTGGATCCCCTTGTCCACGCTGGGACGGAACGACTGGTCGATGACACCGCCGACGATCTTGTCCACGAACTCGTAGGTGCCGTCCCTGAGCGGCTCGACGTCGATGAAGACGCGCGCGTACTGCCCGGCGCCGCCGGTCTGCTTCTTGTGCGTGTACTCGACGTACTTGACCGCCTTGGTGATGGTCTCGCGGTAGGGGATCTTGGGCAGGTGCAGAGCGCACTCGACCCCCTGGCGCTTCAGCTTGGCCACGGCCACCTCGACGTGCTCCTGGCCCGAGCCCGAGATCAGCATCTCCTTGGTCTGCGCGTCGCGGCTCACCCGCAGGATGGGATCGGCATCCAGCAGCTTGTGCAGGGCGGCGGAGAGCTTCTCCTCGTCTCCGCGGCTCTTCGGCTCGATGGCCCAGGAGATGGCCGGCTCGGCGAACGAGACGCGGGAATACTCCAGTGCGTGCCCCTTGTCCGACACCAGCGTGTCGCCGGTGTGGGTGACCTTCAGCTTGGCGAAGGCGCCGAGGTCCCCGGCGCGCAGCTCGCCGGAGGGCGAAATGGCCTTGCCCATCACCGTGTCCACCGCGCCGACACGCTCGGTGTCGCCGCGGGTGGCGTTGTAGATGGTGGAGTCGCTCTTGATGGCCCCCGAGTAGACCCGGAAGTAGCTGATCTTGCCGGCGAAGGGATCGACCACGGTCTTGAAGACGAACGCCGAGAAGGGCTCGGACGCCTCGGGCCGGCGGGAGACGGGCTTGCCGGCCGCGTCCTTCCCCTCCGCCGCGCCGCGCCGGGCGGGAGACGGAAGGAACCGCACCACGGCGTCCAGGATCGGCTGGATCCCGATGTTCAGCGTGGCCGCGGCGCACAGCACGGGCGTGACGGCGCGGGCCGCCACCGCGCTCCTGAGTCCGGCCACCAGCTCCTCGTCGGCGAGCGTCCCGGCCTCGAGGTACTTCTCCATGAGCTGGTCGTCGTTCTCGGCGACGGCGTCCACCAGGCGCTCGCGCGCGGCTGCGGCCTCGCCCTCCAGGGCGGGAGGGACCGGGCCCTCGGCCGGCTTGCCCGATCCGTCGTGGCTCCAGGTGAAGGCCTTCATGCGGATCAGGTCCACGACGCCGGTGAACTCCTTTTCCTGGCCGATCGGGATCTGAAGGGGCACGGCGCTCCGGCCGAAGGCCGCCTGGACCGACTCCAGGCTGCGATCGAAGGAGGCGCGCTCCCGGTCGAGCTTGTTCAGCACGACGGCCCGGGCCACGCCGAACTCGTCGCAGAACGACCAGGCCTTGCGGGTGGAGACCTCCACGCCGGCCACGGCGGAGACGACCACCAGCGCGCCGTCGGCCACGCGCAGGCTGCCCCGGGTCTCGTGCAGGAACGCCCCGTATCCGGGTGTGTCGATCAGGTTGACCTTGGTCCGGTCCCACTCCAGGTGGCAGAGGGCCGCGGAGATCGATTTCTTGCGGGCGATCGACTCCTCGTCGAAGTCGGTCACCGTCGTGCCGTCGTCGACCTTGCCGAGGCGATTGACTGCGCCCGCGTCGAACAGGAGCGCCGAGACCAGGCTGGTCTTTCCCGAGCCACCATGTCCCACGACGCCCACGTTGCGGATCTCGGAAGCCTCGTAGATCTTCATCGACCCTCCCTCACGTTGTCAGACGATGACGGACGGCACGCGGACACCCGCGCCGCCGTGGCGGCGACGCCGGGCAAATCGCGTAAGTCTTTGATTTGGAACGTGGATTATACCACGGCCCGCGCGGGTTCAAGGGGCGGGCTGGGCGATGATCTCGTCGTAGATCTTCTTGACGCGGGCCTTCACCACGGGGCAGGAGGAGTCGTTGACCAGGCAGAAGGCGAGGGTCTCACCCTGGCAACCGCAGGTGCACATCGTGCTGTTGATGGTCTCGAGGAAGGCCTTCTTCCTGGCGGGATCGATGGAGTCGAGGTTCTCGTAGCCGGGAAGCTTCGCGTAGTAGCCCGCGCGCACGGCGCCCACAGGGCCCGGCGCGCCCTGCTCGGGCGCCTCGGCTCCGGACGCGCCGGCCTTTCCCCTCTCGCGGCGGCCGGCCGCCTTGCCGCCCGCCTGGGGCGGGGCGTCGGGGATCGGCTTTCGCTGCGCTTCGAACTGCCGCACGGCCTCTTCCTCGAGGAAGGGCTTCAGCGCGGCCTCCAGGTCTGCGTTGGTGATGCCGCTGACCTTGCGGAATTCCATGAGGTTGGCGAACTTCGCGCCGGACTTCCTGTGCTGGAGGATGCGCGCGGCGACCTCGGGCTTGATGCCGGCCATCTGTCCGAGGGCGGCCTCGGTGGAGAGCTCCACCTTCCGGAGGAAGGCCTGGGCGGCGGAGGAGACCTCCGGCCCGTCCAGGGCTCTCTGCCGGGCGAAGGAGAAGGTGACGGCGGCCATGGCCAGGCCGGCGGCGGCGAGCCAGCGAACAGTGAGACGATGGCGCATGGGTGCGGCCCCCTCGACGGATGTCCCCCACGAAGCAAGGTGAGCGAGTCTAGGTCTCTCCCCGCACAGTGTCAAGGTGGACAGGGGTTTCCGAGCTGTGACATAATCGCGCACCTTCTCGGGAGGGGACTCATTCGCGGCGTATCTATCGGCCGCCGCTCCGGCGTGGCCGCGGCCCTGATCCTGTCGTCGCTCGCCCCTCTGCCCCCCGCCTTCGCGCTGACCGACGAGGAGATCTACTCGGCCCTCCGGCTTCCCGTCGTCCTGCCCGGGGCGAGGACCGCGGCCATGGGCCGGGCCGGGCTGGCGCTGGTGGACGATCCGGCCGCGCTGCGGATCAATCCGGCCCGGCTGGCCGCGCTGGGGCACCGGCAGGGGGCCTTCGAGCTGCGCCGCGACGAGGCCGGGGACCAGAGCGGCCGATCGTCCTTCGTGGCTTCCGATCCAGGCGGGGGGAATCCGTTCGCGGGCGCGCGCGCCGCGTCGTCCTCGCGGGAGGACGCCGGCTACCGTCCCCTGTTTCTCGGCTACGCCCATCCGCTGGAGCTGCTGGGGCGGCCCCTGGTGGCCGCGGTGGGGAGGACCGAGGCGCTGGACGCCGCGCTGACCGCGCGCACCACCAGCACGGTGGTGCCGATCAGCGCCCCCGTGGCGCCCGATTCCGGCGCCGAGGTGACCCTCGTTTCGGAGGGATCGCTGCAGGCCAGGGTGGCGCTGTGGGAGGCCGGGGCGGGCTGGCGCATCACCCCGTCGTTCGCCGCCGGGGCGGCTCTTTCCTTCGGCACATTGGATCTGAATGCGAGCACCACCGGATCGCTCTCGGATCCCCTGCAGCTCACCGGGCCGGGGATGGTCGATCCACGCTTCGGCGCCCCGGTCCCTTCCCCTCTCCGCTCGACACGCACCAGCGGGAGCGACACCGACCTGGCGGTGTCGTTCGGAGCCTGGTGGAAGCCTGCCTCCGCGCTGTCGGTGGCCACGGTCTTCCGGCAGGGCGCCCGGTTCGATCTGGAAGGCCGGTCCCGCGATCAGGTGCCGGGCGGATCCACGCCGTTCTCCACCCGGCTGGAGCTTCCCGACACCGCGGCCGTGGGCCTGGCCTGGACCCCCTTGCGCGGGCATCCTTCCGCCGCGCTGCAGAGCCTGACGCTGGTGCTGGACGTGGAGAGGGTCTCGAGAGGAGGGCTGGCCTCCGGCGTGCGCGAGGGGGTCAACGTCCTGACCTCCCCGATGGCGGTGCGGACCGTCACCTACGAGTCCGAGGACGTGACCGAGGCCCGGTTGGGGGTCGAGGTGCGCCGCTCGCTCCCGTCCTGGACCCTGGCCGTGCGCGGAGGCCTCTACACCGAGCGCGTCTCCGCCGTCCGCGCCGTCCGGATCGCAGGCGACGTGCCGCCGCTGGAGGGGCACGCGGAGGCGCTCTCCGAGGCCGGCTTCTTCGAGGACGAGGACGACGAGCTGCACGCCACGCTGGGAGCGGGGTTCGCGTTCTACGCGCTGACGCTCGACCTGGGGGCGGACCTCTCCGGCGAAGGGAGCCGGTTCACCGCCTCGGCCTCCTACAGGTTCGGGAGGTGAGGCGGTGAGCCGATCGGCGGCATGGTGGCTCCTCCTGGGCGCGGCCGCCGCGGCGCCGGCGGGCGCGGCGGTGCTTCCGCGGCCGGTCGTTCAGCTCGACGGGGACGCTTCCCTGCACGCCCTCGACAGCGAGGAGCTGCTGCTGGCGCGCTCCGGCCAGACGTCCGGCACCGAGTTCGGCTCCGCGGCCGCCATCGAGGACGTGGACGGCGACGGTCTCCAGGACGCCATCGTCGGGCAGCGCGCGGCCAACAGGGTCTCGATCTACCGGGGCCGGCGCTCCGCGGCGGACGCTCCCTACGCCGCCGATCCCGCGGCCGCCGACGTGGTGCTGACCGCCGGAGCGGGCGGGGTGCAGCAGTTCGGGTTCGCGGTGGCCGCGGCCGACCTGGACGGGGACGGCCTGGCCGAGGTGATCGTCGGCGCACCTTTCAGCGATGCCGCGGGCCGGTCCGATCAGGGCGCTGCCTACGTGATCCGGGGAGCGGGAGCGCTTCCTTCCGGCACCGTGCTCGACGTGACCGCCCCTGCGCCAGCCGGAGTGGAGGTGCTCGTTCTGGGACGCGGCGCCGAAGCGGCCGCGGGGGACCTGCTGGGGTTCGCCCTCGCGGTGATGCGCCGAGGCTCCGCGGCGCCACGGCTGGTGGTGACCGCCCGCGGCGCAGGCGCGCCCTCGCCGCCGCGACCCGGCGCCGGGGCCGCTCACGTGGTGGCCGGCCCGTCGCTGCCGCCGGGCGGGACGTTCGATCTGAGCCTGGGCTCGGAGACGACGATCTTCGGCGCCGACGCCTCCGACGCCTTCGGCGAGTGGGCCGCCGCCTGCGACGTGGACGGCGCGGGGGAG
Organism: Candidatus Polarisedimenticolia bacterium; assembly: GCA_035281445.1. Lineage (GTDB taxonomy): Bacteria > Acidobacteriota > Polarisedimenticolia > JACPZX01 > DASXTC01 > DATEEA01. The sequence continues at coordinate 47,145 of DATEEA010000138.1, read as the reverse complement.
GAGGACCTCCTGGTGGGCGCCATCTTCGGCGACGGTCCGGCCAACGCGGGGGTGAACCGGGGGGAGGCGCTGCTGTTTCTCGGGGAGAACCTGACGGGCGGCCACTTCGGCCCGCAGGCGGGCGCGGCGGACGCCGACCTGACCTTGAGCGGCGCCACCAACGGGGACGATCTGGGGTACAGCGTGGCCTGCGCGGACCTGAACGGCGACGGCCTCGGGGACATGGTGGCGGGTGCCCTCTTCGCCGACGCGGCGGCCGAGTCCAGGCCCTCGGCGGGGGAGCTCTACGTCGTGCGGGGCCGTCCCTCGGTCCCGGGCGCCGGCGGGCGCCGCGTTCTCATCGACCCGCTGACCTCCGCCGCTCAGCAGCCGATCGACCTGGGCGCGCAGCCCGGCTATCCCGACCTCACGCTCCTGGGGGCCACCACCGGAGATCAGCTCGGCTTCTCCGCCGCGGCCGGCGATCTGGACGGCGACGGCGTCGGGGACCTGATGGCCGGCGCACGGCTCTACGATCGATCCCAGTCGGCGGTGAACACCGGCATCGTCTACCTGCTGCTGGGCGGATCGTCGCTGCTGTCCCGGCCTTCGCCGGCCGCGGGCCGGGTGATCGATCTGCGCGCGGGCACCGTGCGCGACGTGGTGCCCGGGTACGTGGCCGGGACCCCGCTGGACCACCTCCCCGATTCCGTCGAGGGGGTCATCCTGGGGGCGTCCGCCGAGGACAACGCCGCCTTCGTGCTGGCGGCGGGGGATCTGAACGGCGACGGAGCCGACGAGGCGATGGTGGCGGCGATCGGCGATCTGTCCCGGGCCCCCGGCTTCCGCGGCGAGGTCTACCTCCTGTCCTACCGCGACGTGGACGGCGACGGTGCCAGCGATCTCTCCGACGGCGACAACGACAACGACGGGCTGCGCGACGCCGAAGAGGACGCCGACGGCGACGGCGTGCTCGACCCGGCCGAGACGAGTCCCTTCGATCCCGACACCGACGGGGACGGGATCCAGGACGGCACCGAGCAAGGCGTGACCTGCCGCGGAGGAGGGGGAAGCGTGGAGGTGGACTGCGACGACCCGGCCCATCCCTACACCAGCACCGTGGCCTCTCTGCCGCTGCACTTCGTCCCCGACGCCGACCCCGCCACGGTCACCGATCCGCGCGACAGGGACAGCGATGACGACGGCGTGGCCGACGGCAGCGAGGACCTGCTGCGCGACGGCTTCGCCGGCGCCGGGGAGATGGACCCTTCCCGCCACGACACGGACGGGGACCTGATCTTCGACGGCACCGAGCTGGGGCGCACCGCCCCGCTTGCGGACACCGACCTCTCCGCGGGGCACTTCGTCCCCGACGCCGACGCGGGGGCCTCGACCACCGACCCCACCGACCCCGACACCGACGTCGACGGGCTGCCCGACGGACTGGAGGACGGCGACCGCAACGGCGCGGTGGCGGGCGACGCCGATTTCGACGCCGAGGTGGACCTCGGCGAAGTCTGGCTGGAGACCGACCCCGCCGACGACGACACGGACCGCGATCGGATCCCTGACGGACGGGAGGACGCCGACCGCGACGGCACGGTGGATCCCGGCGAGACCGATCCGCTGGATCAGGACTCCGACGACGACGGCCTCCCCGACGGCTGGGTGGACGGCGTGAACGGCCAGCCGTTGGACGGCCTCCAGACGGCGCTGGAGGGGGAGGACCTGGACGGCGACGGCGTCTTCGATCCTGTCGGGGAGAGCGATCCGCGGACCCACGACACGGACGGGGACGGGCTCACCGACGGGGTGGAGTGCGGCCTGGGCGGATCCGGCGCCCCCGGGCGCGACGGCGTCGCCGACACCGGGCCGGGACAGGGAGGCACCGATCCGACGTCGCCCCGGTTCCGGCTCGACGCCGATCGCGGCCGCAACGGCTCGGTGTCCGATCCCACCAGCCCCGACTCCGACCTGGATCTCATCCCCGACGGCGTGGAGGACGCCGATCGGGACGGCGCCGTCCTCGGAGACGCCGACTTCGACTACGTGGTGGACCCCGGGGAGGTCTGGATGGAGACCGATGCCACCGATCCCGACTCCGATTTCGACGGCCTGGACGACGGCCTGGAGGACCGCGATCGCGACGGGTCGGTGGATCCGGGGGAGACCAACCCGCGCGATCAGGACTCCGACGACGACGGGCTTCCCGACGGCTGGATCGACGGGGCGAACGGGAGCCCGCGGGACGGCTTCTTCCAGGCGCCGGAAGGCGAGGACCGCGACCGCGACGGGGTGTGGGGGACAGATGAGACGGGACAGGCGGAGAGCAGCCCGCTCCAGGCCGACTCCGACGGCGACGGCCTGCTGGACGGGGTGGAAGCGGGTCTGGGATCAGGCGGGGGTGTGGCGGGGCGCAACGGCCAGCCCGACTCTGGGCCGGGCGAGGACGGGACCGATCCCACGTCCCCCGCCTTCCGTCCGGACGCCGACGCCGGAGCCACGGCCACCGATCCATGGGACGCCGACACGGACGACGACGGGCTGGCCGACGGCGGCCCGCAAGGAGAGGACGTCGACGGTGACGGCGAGAGGGGGCCCGGCGAGACCGACGCCGCGGACAGCGACACCGACGGCGACGGGCTCAAGGACGGGCTGGAGAGAGGCGTCGTCCCGCCCGGTGTGCTGGGTCCCGACGGCGTCGCCGATCCCGGCGCGCCGGTGAAGGACGGGACGGCCGGAGGCCTGGCCACGGACTTCGACACCCACCCCGCCTCCACCACCGATCCTCTGGACGCGGACACCGACGACGACGGTCTGAGCGATGGGGCGGAGGACACGATGAGCAACGGAGCCGTGGATCCAGGGGAGTCCGACCCCAACGACCACGACACCGACGGGGATCTCCTCTTCGACGGGCTGGAGCGCGGACGGACCCTGGGGGTGGGGGCCGACACCGATCCGGCGGCGGGCCATTTCATCCCCGACGCCGACCCCTCCACCACCACCGATCCCGCCCTCGCCGACACCGACGGCGGGAGCGCGCCGGACGGAGAAGAGGACGCCGACCGGGACGGCGCCGTGGATCCCGGCGAGCGCGACCCGCGCGTCCGCTTCGACGACGACCGCAGCGGCGCCTTGCTCCTCACCGACCCGGCAGGCTCGCCGATCGGAACGATCCCGGCCGGGCAGACGCTGCACCTGCGGCTCGACGACGATCGCGACGAGGACCTCGCTCCGGACGTCGCGGAGACCGTGACCGCGGCCTGCCTGACCGACGGCGGGGATCAGGAGACCGTCACCCTCACCGCCGTCTCCCCGGCGGGAGGCGTGTTCGCCGGGTCGATCCCCACCGCCGCGGGGGCGGCGGCACCGGCCGACGGCGTGATCCAGCTCGCGGGCGGGGACAACGTGACCTGCACCTACACCGACTTGCAGGACCCTGTCGATGTGCGGACCGCGGCGGCCGCCGCGGCCTCCTCGCCGCAGCCTCTCCCGGAGGTCGAGCTCTCGCTGGAGGGATCCGGCCTTCTGTTCTGGGGGCCGGCGGCCGGCTCTCTGGCCCCTCCCGAGGGCGCCCTCTACAACGTCTACCGCGGTGCGCCCGAGACGCTGGCTGCCACGGGCGTCTATACTCAGCAGGCTGCGGCCTGCGGGCATCCCTCGGCCTCGCTGCTCGACGACGCGATCCCGCAGGCCGGCAGGGTGGTCTATTACCTGGTCGCCGTCATGCTGGACGGCCTGGAGGGACCTCTGGGCAAGGACAGCGCCGGCGCGCCCCGGCCGTCCACGGAGCCATGCTCGCCATGATGATCGGAGAGAGAGTCGTCCGGGCGGTGCTGGTGGCGGCGCTGCTTCCGGCCCTGGCCGGCGTGGCGCCCGCGCGCGCGGCGGGCGCGCAGGCGGAGGAGTGGGTCGCCGTGCCGGCGCCGCGGGTGGTCATGACCGGCACCGTGCTGATGAAGGACGGCGTCACGCCGGTCCGCTCCGAGCTGCTGCTCACAGGGCTTCATGACGGCGAGACCTACCGGGCCGGCGCCGGGCGGAAGGGGAGGTACAAGGTCAAGGTCCCCATCGGCCAGTACCGTCTCCAGATCCGCAAAGGGATGGAGCTCTACACCTCCCCGTCGGTGTACCGCCTCCCCGCGGGTCAGGCCCTGGGCATGGACTTCCTGATCCTCCCCGACTTCGAGAAGGACAACGGGGAGGCGGCCGCGGCCCCCTTCAGCTCGAAGGGCCTGCCCGCGCCGCGGGTGGAACAGCCCCGGCCGATGGGGACGGTCGTGGACCTGGCCCCCGAGGCCGGCCGGCGCAGGGCGAAGCGGTCCTGGCGGTGGGCGGAGACCCTCGGCTTCCTGGGGACGGTGCTGGCCGTCGGCCTGGCGGCGAACTGACCCCGCCGGAGATGCTGGGCCGGCTGGCGCCCCCCACGATCCTGGCCGCCGCGCTCACCCTGTCGCTGGCGCATGCCGTCCCTCCGCTTCAAGGCAGGCTGGCCCAGGCGCCTCCTCAGAGGGTGTTCCTCGGCTTCCGGTACATGGCGGGGGATCATCATCAGTACGCCGCCTTCATCCGGCAGGCCCGCGACACCGGCGCGCTCCGGATGCACGATCCTTTCACCACCGAGCCGCACGCCCCGGTCTTCGTCTTCCCCTTCTTCTGGGTGCTGGGGCTGCTGTCGCGGCTGCTCGGCGGCTCCATCCCTCTGGCCTGGGATGCCGCCCGCTGCGCCCTGGCCTTCGCCTACGTGATCGTCTTCTGGCGGTTCACGGCCGGGTTCTTCCAGCGCGCCGGCCAGCGCACCGCGGCCACGGTGCTCTTCGCGTTCGGCGGGGGGCTGGACTGGATCGCGGTGGCGCTCGCCCGCACGGTGCTCCCGCAGCTCCGGACCCTGGAGTACCCGCTGGAGTACTTCTGGAACTGGAGCACCTTCGGCACGGCGGTGATGCCCAACTGGGTCTGGCCCGCGCTGCTGACGACGGTCGCGGTCCACGGCGTGGCCCAGGGCCGGAGGTGGGCCGGGCCGGTCTCGGCTCTGCTGCTGCCGGTGATCTGGCTGTCGCACGCCTACACGGGGATGGTGGCCTACCTGCTGTTCGGGCTGCTGCCGGTCGTCGCCGCGGCGCGCAAGCCGGCGCCGGGCGGGCCGGGGAGGCTGCGGCTGGCCGCCTCCCATGCGCGGGCGGCGCTGCCGGCGCTCCTCTCCTTCCTCCCGGTGGGACTCTACCTCCTGTGGGCCACCCGGGATCCGGTCTTCGAGCAAGTCAGCGGAAACGGATGGCTGTGGACGATCCGCTTCTCGCTGGCCTGGTATCCGCTCTCCTACGGCCTGCTGCTGCCCCTGGGGCTGTACGGCGCGGCTTCGGCCTGGAGGGAGCGCACGCTGCGGTCCGACATCGTGCTGGCCTGGCTGGCCGCCGCCTTCCTGCTGTCGGTGAACCCCTGGTACGCGCCGGCCAAGTTCCATTATCTGCTCTACCCGCCCCTGGCCCTGCTGGCCGCCCGCGGCGCCTTCGCCCTGGCCGCGGGACGGGGGCGCCTGGCGCGGCTGGCGGGGCGCCGCTGGGCCGCCGCGGCGGCGGTCCCGCTGCTGTTCCTCAACGCTCCGGTCAGTCTGCTGCGCGATCTGCCCCGGCCCGGAGTCGACCCCAGGGCCTTTCTGTCCGAGGCGGAGCTGGCCGCGATGCGCTGGCTGGAGACCCGCCCCGCCGGGCCGGTCCTGTCGAGCTACAACACCGGCAACGTGATCCCCTGGCTGGCGGGCAAGCCGGCATGCGTGGGGCACTGGTTCCTGACGGTGAACCTGGCGCCCAAGCTGGAGCAGGTCATGGCGTTCTTCTCTCCGCGGGCCGAGCTCTCCTTCAAGCGGGAGATCCTGAGGGGCTCCAGAGCGCGCTACATCTATTACGGCCCGGAGGAGGCGCGCTACGGCCGCGTCGACCCCGCTCTGGGGCTTGCGCCGGCCTATGAGGCTGGAGGGGTGGCCGTGTACGAGCTGCAGGGACAGCGTGGTACCCTGGGCGGGGAGCGATGATGGACGAGTCTCACCAGGCCGCGCTCAAGTCGCGGCTCGACGCGCTGTACGCCCGCTATGGATCCTCCTTCCTCCACACCGACCCGGTGGGGTTCCCCCGCGCCTATACCGCGCCGGAGGACAGGGAGGTCGTGGCGTTCGTCACCAGCGCCCTGGCCTATGGCCGTGTCCCGCAGATCCGCTCCAGCGTGTCCCGCCTGCTGGCGGTGATGGGAGACCGTCCGGCGGCCTACGTCCGCGGCTTCGACCCGCGTTCGGGACGCCGCGCCCTGAGGGGCTTCGTGCACCGGTTCAACGACGCGCGCGACGCGGGGCTGCTGTTCTGGTACTTGCGGCAGATGCTGGAGTCGCACGGCTCGATCGAAGGCTTCTTCCTGTCGCCCGGCCGGCCGGCCGGCGAGGACATCGGGACGGCGCTCGCCTCGTTCGTCGGCCGCGCCCTGGCGCTGGACTGCTCTCCGTATTACCCCTCGGGGCGGCTCCCGCGGCGCGCGGGGGTGCGCTTCTTTTTGCCCTCTCCGGAGGACGGCTCCACCTGCAAGCGCCTGAACCTCTTCCTGCGGTGGATGGTCAGGCCGGACGACGGGGTGGACCTGGGGACGTGGACGGGCGTGGACCCCGCGCGCCTGGTGATCCCTCTGGACACGCACGTGTCGCGCATCGCCGGCTACATCGGGCTCACCAGCCGCCGCACGGTGGACTGGACGATGGCCCTGGAGGTCACCGGGCGGCTCAGGAAGCTCGATCCGTGCGACCCGATCAAGTACGACTTCGCCCTTTGCCGGCTGGGGATCCTGGAGGCCTGTCCCCGGCGGCGCGACCCGCTCAAGTGCGCCGGATGCGGGCTGCGCGAGATCTGCACCCTGTCATGAGTCCCCTGAAGAGGATCGGCGCCCATGCCTCCATCGCCGGCGGGATCGACCGCGCCGTGGAGCGCGGCGCCGCGGCGGGATGCGACGTGCTGCAGATCTTCACCAAGAACAGCAACCAGTGGCGCGCGCGGCCGCTCGGCGCCGGCGAGATCGCCCGCTTCCGGGAGCTGCAGTCGAAGACCGGCATCGCCCCCGTGATCGCCCACGACAGCTACCTGATCAATCTGGCCTCCCCCGACCCCACCCTGCACGCCCGCTCCTGCCAGGCGTTCGGCGAGGAGCTGGATCGGTGCGAGGCGCTGGGCATCCCGGCGCTGGTGGCCCATCCCGGGGCGCACATGGGAGCGGGGGAAGAGGCGGCGCTCGCCCGCATCGCGGCATCGCTCGACGCGCTGTTGGCGGCGCGTCCCGGCCACGCGGTGCGGGTGCTCCTGGAGACCACGGCCGGCCAGGGGAGCTGCGTGGGGCACCGGTTCGAGCACCTGGGCTCGATCATGGACAGGATGGTCCACGGCCGCCGCGTGGGGGTCTGCCTGGACACCTGCCACGTCTTCGCCGCCGGCTGCGATCTCCGCAGCGAGAAGGGGTACCACCGGACCATGGCCGAGCTGGACCGGGCCGTGGGCCTGGGCCGCGTGGAGGCCTTCCACCTCAACGACAGCAAGAAGGGCCTGGGATCGCGCGTCGATCGCCACGAGCACATCGGCCAGGGCGCTCTGGGTGTTGAGGCCTTCCGCTGGCTGATGAACGACCCGCGCTTCGACGGCGTCCCCATGGTGCTGGAGACCCCCAAGGGATCCGACGGGGCCGAGGATCGCAGGAACCTCGGCGTGCTGCGCGACCTGATCGCGCAGCGCCGTCCGCGGACATCCGCCCGCGCGGCCTCCTCCGGGGCGGGAGCCCGGGCCCGATGATCGTCCACGAGATCTTCCACAGCATCCAGGGCGAGAGCACGCGGGCGGGGCTGCCTTGCACGTTCGTGCGCCTGACCGGGTGCCCGCTGCGGTGCGTCTACTGCGACACGCAGCACGCGTTCCACGAGGGGTCCGCCATGACCGTGGAAGAGGTGCGGCGGGAAGTGGCCCGGCTCCCGGGGCGCTTCGTGACCGTGACCGGCGGGGAGCCCCTGGCGCAGGACGAGGTCCACCCGCTGATGCGGAGCCTGGCCGACGACGGCTACGACGTCCAGCTGGAGACGTCCGGCGCGCTGGACATCGCGCCGGTGGACCGCCGGGTGAGGGTGATCCTGGACATCAAGACTCCCGGCAGCGGCATGGAGCACCGGATGGATTGGAGCAACCTGGGGAAGCTGAAGTCGGGCGACGAGGTGAAGATCGTCCTGATGTCGCGGGGGGACTACCAATGGTCGGCGGGGCTGCTGCGCCGGGGCACGGTGCCGGCCGGCGTGCCCGTGCTGCTGTCGCCGGCGCACGGGCTGCTCGATCCCCGGGATCTGGCAGCCTGGATGACGGGCGACGGGATCGAGGCACGGCTGCAGCTCCAGATCCACAAGTACATCTGGGGACCGGACTGCCGCGGCGTCTGACCGCGGAGAGAGGAGCGGCCATGGCGGACTTCTCCACGACCGAGCTCTACAAGAGAGCGCAGGAGCTGACCCGGCTCGTCTACCGGCTGGAGGACCGCTTCCCCGAGGCGGAGATGCCGGTGCTCTTCCTGAGACTGCGCGAGGCCGCGGTGGACCTGGGAGCGGCTGTCGCGCTGGGCTTCGGCCGCGACGGCGGCGAGCCCGCCGGGAGGCTGTCGGAGGCGGCGGCCCGCGAGGTGCGCGGCAGGGTGGCCGTCCTGCGTCACTTCGTTCTGACCTCCGCCGCCCAGTTCCACCTCGACGAGCGGCACGTGGAGGAGTTCGACAGGACGGCGGACGAGATCCAGAGGCTGCTGGGCGGCCCGGCCGGCGGGCCTTGACGTGGCCGGCGCAGAGCGGGCGGGCGCTGTCGTCCTGGTCAGCGGCGGGATGGACTCGTGCGTGGCGGCGGCCATGGCCGCGCGCGACGGGGCCGCCTTTTTCCTGCACGCCGGCTACGGACAGCGCACCGAGCGCAAGGAGCGGGCCTGCTTCGAGGCGCTGGCCGACCACTACAAGGCGGCCCGCAGGCTCGTCGTGCGGCTGGATCACCTCGGGGCGATGGGAGGGTCGGCGCTCACCGACGCGGCGGTGGCCGTCCCGGGGGCGGATCTGTCGCGCCGCGGCGTGCCGGTGACCTACGTCCCGTTCCGCAACGCGCAGCTGCTGGCCGCGGCGGTCGCCTGGGCCGAGACCCTGGACGCCTCCCGCGTGGTCATCGGCGCGGTGGAGGAGGACTCCTCCGGCTACCCCGACTGCCGCCGGGTCTTCTACGAGGCGTTCCAGAGGGTCATCGACACCGGGACCCGCGCGGGCGCTGCTCTCAGGCTGGAGACGCCGCTCATCGGGCTGCGCAAGAGCGCCATCGTGGCGCGGGGGGCCGATCTGGGCGCTCCCTTCCATCTCACCTGGTCGTGCTACCGGGCGGAGGACGCCGCGTGCGGGGCCTGCGACTCCTGCGCGCTGCGCCTGCGGGCCTTCGGCGAGGCCGGCCTGCGCGATCCGCTGCCGTACCGTCCCGTGGGAGCCTGAAGACGCCGCGTGCTCCTCGACGACTTCGACTACCCGCTCCCTCCCGGCCTCATCGCCCAGGAGCCTCTCGCCGAGCGCGACGCCTCGCGCCTGATGACGCTGGACGGCCTCACCGGCGAGGTGGGACACCGGGCCATGGGGGACCTTCCCGCACTTCTGCGGCCGGGCGATCTGCTGGTGGTGAACGACACCCGCGTCCTGGCCTGCCGCCTGCGCGGTCGCCGCGCGTCCCCCGGCACGGGGGGCAGGGTCGAAGCGCTCCTCCTGGAGAAGCAGCCCGGGCGGGGATCCGAGGGAGGCGAGCTCTGGACGGCCATGGCGCGGGGAGCGGGAGGGCCGGGTGACCTGCTCGATCTCGGCCCGGGTCTGCGCGCCCGCGTGGCCGGCCGCGACGGCGAGCTGCACCTGCTGGAGCTGCTGGCGGCCGGCGGCGCCGCCGGCGTGGCCGAGGCCGTGGAGAGGGCCGGCTCCATGCCCCTTCCACCCTACATCCGGCGTGAGCCGGGCGATCGGCGCGACCCCGTCGATCGCGAGCGATACCAGTCGATCTTCGCAGCGGTCCCCGGCGCGGTGGCCGCCCCCACGGCCTCCCTGCACTTCACCCCGCGGCTCGTGGAACGGCTGCGCGGCAGGGGCGTGCTGCTGGAGAGCCTCACGCTGCACGTCGGGCCGGGGACGTTCCAGTCCCTCCGATCGCAGCACATCGAGGACCACCGGCTCCGGCCCGAGTGGTGCAAGGTCCCCCAGCGGCTTGCCGCCGCCGTGCGGGAGGCGCGGGCCAGGGGTGGGAGGGTCGTGGCGGTGGGGACCACGGTCACACGCACCCTGGAGGGGCGCGCGGCCCCCGGCCGGACGGTTCGGGCGGGGGAAGGAGCGTGCGACCTCTTCATCCTCCCCGGGCACCGCTTCCAGGTGGTGGACGCGCTGTTGACCAACTTCCACCTTCCCCGCTCCACGCTGCTCATGCTGGTGTGCGCCTTCAGCGGGACGGGCCGGGTGCTGCAAGCCTACCGGGAGGCGGTGCGCCGCGGTTACCGGTTCTACTCCTACGGCGACGCCATGCTGGCCTCCCCCGGCGCGGAGCGCGCGGCGTGACGGAGGCCGGCGGCCGCCGGCGTGCCCTGGCCCTGGTGGCGGCCGCGCAGCTGCTGGCCATGTCGGTCTGGTTCTCGGCAGGCGCCGTGCAGGCGGATCTGCAGGCTCGGTGGGACCTGGACGCGGCCCGGGCCGGATGGCTCACATCCGCGGTGCAGGCGGGGTTCGTGGCCGGGACGGCGGCCGCGGCCCTGCTGAACCTGGCCGATCTCCTGCCGGCGCGGTGGTACGTGTCCGTGTCGATCCTGCTGGCCGCCCTGGCCAACGCGGCGCTGGCCGGGGCCGGCGGCTTCGGCTCGGCCATGGGAGCCCGCTTTGCCACCGGGGTGTTCCTGGCCGGGGTCTACCCGCCGGCCATGAAGATGGTGGCCACATGGTTCCGCAGGGGACGCGGCCTGGCCATCGGCATCCTCATCGCGTCGCTCACCGTGGGCAAGGCGGTGCCCTACCTGATGAGCGCCTTGCTGGGCGAGGCCCGCCTGGTGGTCCTGGGCGCATCGTGCCTGGCGGCGGCGGGGGCCGTCCTGGTGGCCGCCGGCTACGCCGACGGGCCCCACGCCTTCGCGCGCCATCCGTTCTCATGGAGGCTTGCCGGCGACGTCCTCGCGGACCGCCCCACCCGGCTGGCGATCGGCGGCTACCTCGGCCACATGTGGGAGCTGTACGCCATGTGGGCCTGGATCCCGGCGTTCCTGGCCGCGTCGTTCGGGGCGGCCGGGATGGGGGAGCCGGCGGGCCGGGCGGCCGCCCTCGCCGCCTTCGCCGCGGTCGCCGCGGGGGGAGCCGGGTGCGTGTGGGGCGGCTGGAGGGCCGATCGGATAGGACGGGAGCGTCTGGTCACTCAGGCCATGGCGGCCAGCGGCGGGTGCGCGCTGCTGATCGGCGCTCTCTACGGGATGAGCCCCTGGGTGACCTCGGCGCTGGCCGTGGCGTGGGGGTTCTTCGTGGTGGCCGACTCCGCGCAGTTCAGCACCCTGGTCACCGAGCTGGCGCCGCGCCACGGCGTGGGGACCGCTCTGACCTTGCAGACCTCCCTCGGATTCCTCCTCACGGTGGTCACGCTTCAGCTCGTCCCGGCCCTGGCCGAGCGGTTCGGGTGGCGATGGTCGTTCGCCGCCCTGGCCCTCGGCCCCGCCGCGGGCATCGCCGCCATCGCGCGGCTGGCGCGGCAGCGCCGGGTCCCGGCGGGCGCCCCGGTGCTAAACTCCGGGCCGCCGTCCCGGTGAGGGCGCGCGCGGCGCGGCCCGGGGCCGTGGAGGCACCGCAGTGACCGAGAGCGCCCCCCTTCTCCGGCAGGCGCCGGGGTCCTCCCACCAAGGAGGGCTGTCCTTCCAGGTGGAAGGCCGCGACCCCGGGTCCCCGGCCCGCGCCGGACGCCTGCAGACCCCGCGCGGGACGGTGCCCACCCCCGCCTTCATGCCCGTGGGCACGTACGGCGCGGTGAAGTCGGTCACGCCGCACGAGCTGCGCGAGACCGGCACGTCCATCCTCCTGGGGAACACCTACCATCTCTACCTGCGGCCGGGACACGAGGTGATCGAGGGGCTGGGCGGCCTGCACCGCTTCATGGGGTGGGACGGGCCGATCCTGACCGACAGCGGCGGGTTCCAGATCTTCAGCCTCAGCGCGATGCGGGCGGTCACCGACCAGGGAGCGGAGTTCCGCTCGCATCTGGACGGATCGCTGCACCTGCTCACCCCGGAGAAGGCGATCGAGGTGCAGGCGTCGCTGGGCAGCGACATCGCCATGCCGCTGGACGAGTGCCCGCCGGGCGGCGCGGCGCGCGGCGCGGTGGAGGCCGCGATGCGCCGGACCACGGCCTGGGCCCGCCGCTGCCTGGAGCGCGCCCGGTCGCTGCGCGAGCAACGAGGCGCGGCGCCGGCGCTGTTCGGCATCGTGCAGGGCGGGGTGCACGCCGATCTGAGGCGCGAGCACGCGGCCGCGATCGTGTCGCTGGGCTTCGCCGGTCACGCGGTGGGCGGCGTCAGCGTGGGGGAGCCGCCGGCGCTCATCCACGAGATCGGGGCGCTGACGGGACCGCTGCTCCCGGAGGGCTCGCCCCGCTACATGATGGGACTGGGGCGGCCCCAGGATCTCATCCGCCTGATCGGATCGGGGTTCGATCTGTTCGACTGCGTCATGCCCACCCGCAACGCCCGCAACGGAACCCTGTTCACGTCAGGAGGCGTGATCCACATCAAGAACGAGGCGCACCGGAGGGACCCGCGTCCCCTGGAGGAAGGGTGCCCCTGCCAGGCCTGCCGGGGCTACAGCCGCGCCTACCTGCGGCACCTCTTCCTCTCCAGGGAGATCCTGGGCCACAGGCTCAACACCCTGCACAACCTCACCCACTACCACGGGCTGGTCCGCTCGGCGAGGGAGGCCATAGTGGCCGGCCGGTTCGCGGCCTGGAGCCGCCAGACCCTCGCCCGGCTCGACGCCGGCGACGGCGATGACTGACCGCCGGCCGCTCTTCTACGTGGCCGACGCCCACCTGACGCGTGACGATCCGGAAGTGGACGCCTTCGTCGCGTTCCTGGAGCGGGAGGCTCCTTCGGCCGGGACGCTGTGCATCGTGGGGGACCTCTTCAACGTCTGGTTCGGCGAGCCCAAGTTCACCATGCCCCACCAGGCGCGCGTGCTGGACTCGCTGCGCCGCCTGGCCGCGGGGGGCGTGCGGCTCACCTTCGTGGAGGGCAACCGGGACTTCTCCATCCGGCGCCACCATCTGGGGGCTCCGTTCGACGAGGTGGCCGAAGGCTGCCTCGTCGATCTCCACGCGGGGCGGCGCATCCTGGCCACTCATGGAGACGAGGTCAACCGGCGGGACCGGCAGTACCTCCTCTGGAAGCGGGTGAGCAAGAGCGGCCTGGTGTACGGCTCGTTCCGGCTCCTTCCAGGACGCTGGGGGGTGCAGGCCGGAGAGAGACTCGAGCGGAGGCTCTCCGGGACGAACCTGCGCCACAAGGCGCGCTTCCCGGAACAGGAGTGCCGCCGGTTCGCGTCGGAGCTGCTGGGTCCGGTCTGCGACGCGATCGTGCTGGGGCACTTCCACGAGGAGAGGCAGATGGCCCTGCCCGGGGGGACGGTCCACGTGCTCCCCGCGTGGCGGGGGACCCACCGCTACCTTTCCTTCGACGGACCCGGCCCGCCGCGGTTCGTCACCTTCAACGGCTGATCGGCCTCAGGCGTGCCCGGCATCCGGATCAGGAACCCTTCGTCGATGGGGATGTGCCGGTCGGCCGCCTCCATCAGCTCGCGCGCGGTGGAGCCGGGGAAGGAATACACCTCCACGCGCGGACCGAGGGCCTTCACCTGGCTCACCAGCGACGCGAAGTCTCCGTCGCCCGACACCAGCGCCACGACGTCGAGGCTCCCGGCCAGGCGCAGGATGTCCAGCGCCATCTCCATGTCCCAGTCCCCCTTGGAGGAGCCGTCGTGCCGGACCTTCAGGTCCTTGCGGCGCACCTCGTAGTTCTTCTGCTGGAGCATGGTCAGGAACCCGGTCTGGTCGATGTCGCGGTTCTGCACCACGTAGGCCGTGGCCCGGATCAGCCGCCGGTGGCGGGACACCGCGGTCATCAACGCGCCGAAGTCGAGCCGCGCGTTGAGCTGCCTGGCCGCGTAGTACATGTTCTGCACGTCGACGAAGAGCCCCACCCGGTCCGGCTCGCCGCGGCGCCGGGAGACCGGCTGGTCCGCGGCCTTGCGCCACTGCGCCAGCTCCGACCGGATCGCGGCCAGGTCCTGCTCCGCGCGGACGGCGCGCTGCGATTCCTCCCTCTGCCGCCTCCCGATCTCGGCGACTTCGCGCCGCAGAGCGTCCACGCCGGCGGCCAGTGCGTCGAAGCAGGACAGCAGCGGATCGGCCCCCGCCGGCCGGGAGCGCGTTGTCTCATCCAGCTCCCGCGCCCGGGGCTGCTCCTGTGCGGAAGCCGGTTCGCGCCGGGAGGCCTGCGGGAGCAGGGCGCGCGCGGCGGCGGCCGCTTCCTCCCGGCCGTCCGCGGCCAGTGCGAACAGGGCGCGTCCCGGGTCCAGGCCGGGGAGCCTCTCCGGCCACGCGCTCAGATCCTCGCCTCCCAGGGAAGCCACCGCGGCGGACGGCTCGCCGTTGGCCCGGGCGAGCGACTCGATCACCGCCGCGCGGGTGCGCGCGTCCCGCAGGAAGCTCTCCAGGAGCCCGTCCAGAAGGAGCTCCCTCTGCGCGGCGCCCGGCCGCCGTCCCCGCGCCTTCAGGCGGCAGGTCTCCGCCAGTCCTGTCAGCGCGGCGTGGTCGAGCGAGTCGCGCAGGGCGGCCCGGATCCCGCCGGGTCCCAGGATCCCGAGCAGACGCAGCCCGGGATCCATCAGCGGGCTCCCTCCGGTGCGTCCAGCCACGACGCCACCCGCCGGTCGAACAGCGACTGGAGGCGGGCGGTCACCGGACCGCGCCGGCCCTCTCCCACCGCGCGGCCGTCCAGAACGGCGATCGGGACGATCTCGCGCGTGGTGCTGGTGAGGAAGATCTCCCGGGCCGAGCGCAGGGCCTGCTCGCCGTAGCGTCCCTCCTCGGCGGGGATGGCCGCTTCGGCGGCGAGCTCCAGCACCACCTCCCGGGTGACCCCGCTCAGCAGGCCGCAGTCCAGCGACGGGGTGCGGAGCGTTCCGTCCGACACGAAGAACACGTTGGTGTTGGTCCCCTCGGCCAGGTGCCCCGCGGTGTTGAAGAGAATGGCCTCGTCGGCGCCGGCGTCCTTGGCCTGCTGTGCGGCGAGGATGTTGTTGAGAAGGTTGGACGACTTGATGCGCGGGTCGAGGGACTCGATGGGGTTGCGCCGCACCGGCACGATGGCCGCCGACAGACCTCTCTCACGCTGGTCCGCGGCGGGCGGCCGCAGCGTCCGCAGCAGGATGACCAGGGTCGGAGAGGGGCAGAGCGCGGGGTCGTAGCCCAGGGGACCCGGCCCGCGCGTGGCCATGATCCTCAGCGCGCGCTCACCCGCGCCCGGGGCCCGCGCCAAAGTGCGGTCCATCTCCGAGCGGACGTGGCCGAAGCTCCAGGGAAGCGGAAGACGGATCGCCGCCGCGGAGCGGCTCAGGCGCTCCAGGTGGCGTTCCACGAGGAAGGGACGGCCGCCGTAGGTGCGCACCGTCTCGTAGACGCTGTCCCCGTACAGGAAGCCGTGATCGTTGACCGGGATGCACGCCTCGCCGACGGCAGAGATCGTTCCATTGACATTGGCGAGCTCGATGTCGCTCATGGGAGGCCTTCTGCGAACCTATCAGAACGACTCGCGGAGGGTCAAGGAACGGCGGCCGCGCGTGGTGGGCGCCGGCAGGCCCCCGCGGCGGCAGGATGCTAAGATTCCTGTCCTATGCACTCGGCCTCCCACCACGAGGCGCGGCGCGGCGCCAGGGACCGCCGCCGCCTCTCCCTGGCGCTGGCGTTGACGGCGGCGGTCATGGTGCTGGAGGTCGCCGGCGGCCTCTGGGCCAACAGCCTCGCCCTGCTGTCGGACGCCGGGCACATGCTCACCGACGTTCTGTCGCTGGGCATGGCGCTGTTCGCGGCCACGGTGGCCTGCCGTCCGGCCACCGCCTACAAGACCTACGGGTACCACCGGGTCGAGATCCTCACCGCGCTCACCAACGGGGTCATCCTGCTGGCCGTCTGCCTGATCATCTTCTACGAAGCGGTGGAGCGCTTCATCAGGCCGCAGCCGGTGGACGGCGACCTCCTGCTGCTCGTCGCGGGCATCGGCCTGCTGACCAACCTGGGGGGGATGGCGCTGCTGTCGCGGGCCGAGTCGATCGGAGCGCGCTCGGCCAGGCTGCACGTGGCGGGAGACGCGCTGTCCTCGGCCGGAGTGCTGGCGGGCGGGCTGGTCATCTCCTGGACGGCGTGGTACCGGATCGACTCGATCGTCTCCTTCGCCATCGGGCTGGTGGTGCTGGTGGGAGCCTTTCGCCTGCTGAAGGAGACGGTGGACATCCTGCTCGAGGCCACGCCCCGGGGTATGGAGCCCACCGACGTCACGCGGGCCATCGAAGGGATGACCGGCATCAAGGGGGTGCACGACCTGCACATCTGGTGCATCACCTCGGGCATGCCGGCCCTTTCGGGGCACGTCATCCTGGAGGACGACTGGCTGGCTCGATCCGACGAGGCGCTGAACCGCATCAAGGATATGCTGCGCACCCGGTTCGAGATCCAGCACACCACCATCCAGTTCGAGTCGGAGACCTACACCGAGGTGGGGGAGGTGCACTGAGCGGCCGGTCCGCTCACTCCAGCTCGATCAGCCGGCGCTCCACCAGCTTCTTCATCAGCCGCAGGGCCTCCACCTCCCCGATCGGGGAGATGTCGATGATCGACTTGAGGTCCCACGTCCCGTTCATGCGGCTGATCAGGAACATCTCCTGAGGCGTCAGCTTCTCCGCGGTCAGGTCCTTGAGGGCGCTGGCCAGTCTCGGGATCTTGGCCGGAGGCAGGTGGTGGGCGTAAGCGTCCTCGCGGAAGGCTTCGGCCGCCTCGTCGTACAGCTTCTTGATCTCCAGGTCCCGGGGCGAGACGGCCAGGGCCTCGTGCAGGAGGTCGAGGGCCTGGTCGTGGTCGCCCCGGGCCAGCCTCTCGCGGGCCCGTGCCACCAGGGCGTGGGGCGAGACGAACGGGCGGTCGGGCGTCCGCCGGCCGGGGCCGCGGGCCTCCTCCCGCCGCGACACCGCAACGTAGCCCCGGTCCAGGAAACCGATCAGCAGCCGTCCGACGGTGAACTCGGAGGCGTGCAGGGCGAGACAGATGTCGGCGATCGATCGCCGGCCGTCCACCAGGCTCAGCACGCTGCGATCGATGGAGCGGTCGGGAGGCTGCCCTGGCGGAACCGGCTTGCTGGTGCGTGCCAGGACGGTGGCCATCGAGCCGAAGGCGCGCCGCACGTTGCGCAGCTCGTCCACGATGGTCACGCCCTTCAGCAGGACGTCCTGGACGTCCAGGCCGATGGGCACGAACACCTGGTCGGGCAGCTCGCCGTCGGCGAACTCGAAGTGCGCGTCGGACCACAGAAACAGGCTGAAGATGGTCTCCTCGGCCTTCATGACCAGGAGGCGTCTCAGCTCGGGTTCCTCGATCCGGCCGATCATCAACAGGATCTTCCCCAGCAGGACCTTGGTCCTGGCCTGGGTCTCCAGCCCCTTGCGCAGGTCCTCCTCGGAGATACGGCCGTGGCTGAGCAGGAACTGGCCGAGCTGCTCGGTGGGGTCGTCGGAGGCCGAAGAGATGATCCTCCCTTCTTTCAGGAAGACCTTCTTCGTGTAGCGCTCGCCCCGCACGGCGAGGGTGCCGGTCTTGCGGGCGGACCCCATCCACTGCAGCAGATCGGTGAGAGGGAACGTGCTGAGCGTCCCGGACAGTCCCACGGTTCCTCCCTGCGTTCTCCGGCGCGAGGGCTCCGGCCGGCACAATATAGGGAAGCCGGAGCCGCGGTTCAATTGACGGCCGCCCCGGAGGCCGCGGATAATCCACCGCCATGGACCACGGGTTCCTCACCGGCCAGGGCGGCCCGCCGGCGCGCCTGATGGCCGTCCGGCTCCACCCGGGGGAGGAGATCGTCTCCTCTCTCAAGCGGTTGGCGCGCGAGGCGCCGATCCCCTCGGCGGCCCTCTGCGGGATCGGCGCCGTGGACGACGTCGTCCTGGCGCTGTTCGATCCCCGGGCGCGCGCCTACGTGGAGACCCGCCTGACCGGAGACCTCGAGGTGGTCTCGCTGTCGGGCAGCATCGGCTGGGCGGGGGAGGAGCCGGTCGTCCACCTGCACGGCGTGGTGTCGCGGGTGGACGGGACCACCGCGGGGGGGCACCTCATGAAGGGGGTGGTGTCGGTCACGCTGGAGGTGATGGCCTGGGTCGGAGACCGGCGTCTGGCCAGGCGGCGCGACGAGGCCACAGGCCTCAACCTGCTCGATCCCGCCGGGGGATGACTCTCTCCGCCCGTCAGGCGTAGGCGGCCAGGCCGGTCAGCGCCTCGCCCACCACCAGCACGTGGATGTCGTGCGTCCCCTCGTAGGTCTTCACCGCCTCCAGGTTGCACATGTGTCGGCCCACCTGGTACTCGTCGTGCGTGCCGTTGGCTCCCAGGACGTCCCGCCCGAGACGCGCGCACTCCAGCGCCATCCACACGTTGTTCATCTTGGCCATGGAGACCTGGTGGGGGCGGGCCGAGCCCGCATCCTTCATGCGGCCCAGCCGAAGCGCCAGCAGCTGCGCCTTGGTGATCTCCGTGGCCATCCAGGCCAGTTTCTGCTGCACGAGCTGGAACGACCCGATGGGACGGTTGAACTGGGTGCGGGCCTTGGCGTAGCCGCAGGCCTCGTCGAAGACCGCCTGGGCCGCTCCCACCGCTCCCCAGGCGATGCCGTAGCGGGCCTGGGTCAGGCACATGAGCGCCGATTTCAGCCCGGTGGTCCCGGGCAGGAGGTTCTGCTCGGGGATGCGGCAGTCCTGAAACGCCAGCTCCGAGGTGACCGACGCCTTCAGCGCGAACTTGCCGGTGATGTCCCGTGTGGTGAAGCCCGGGGTCCCCTTCTCCACCAGGAACCCGCGCACCGTCCCCGCGTCGTCCTTGGCCCACACCACCGCCACGTCGGCGATCGAGCCGTTGGTGATCCAGCTCTTGTTCCCGTTGAGCACGAACCCCTTGCCGTCGCGCCGCGCGCGGGTCTCCATCCCTCCCGGATCCGAGCCGTGGTCGGGCTCGGTCAGGCCGAAGCACCCGATGGCCTCTCCGCGCGCCATCCGCGGGAGCCAGGCCTCCTTCTGCTGCTCGGAGCCGAAGGTGAGGATCGGATACATGCAAAGGGCTCCCTGCACCGACACGAACGACCTCAGCCCCGAGTCCCCGCGCTCCAGCTCCTGCATGATCAGCCCGTAGGAGGTGTGGCTGAGCCCGGCGCACCCGTAGCCGTGGATGTTGGCTCCCAGCAGTCCGAGCTCTCCCATCTTGGGGATGAGGTTCACGGGGAACGTGGCGGCCCTGTTGTGCTTCTCGATGATCGGAATCACCTCGTCGCTCACGAACGAGCGCACGGTGTCGCGGATCATCCGCTCCTCCTCGGAGAGGAGCTCGTCGATTTCGTAGAAATCGAGCCCGGTGTACGACGGCATGAGCGAGACCCCCGCTGGGTAAGGGTTGTGTGGGAAGCAGGCGACACTGTACCAGACGCCCGAGCGGCCGGGCAAGCCGGGCGCGGCGCGGCCGGGGCCCGGAATCAGCCGGGGAGTGACTCGAACAGCGCGGCGATCCCCATGCCGCCCGAGATGCACAGCGTGGCCAGGCCAAGGCGCGCGCCCCGCCGCCGCATCTCGTGCAGCAGCGTCACCACGATCCGCGCGCCGCTGGCGCCGATGGGGTGTCCCAGCGCGATGGAGCCGCCGTTGACGTTCACCTTCCCCAGGTCCAGCTCCAGCTCGCGGGCGCAGGCCAGCACCTGGGCGGCGAACGCTTCGTTGAGCTCGATCAGGTCGACCTCGGCCAGCGAGACGCCGGCCCGGGAGAGCAGCGCCCGCACCGCGGGGACCGGCCCGATGCCCATCACCGCGGGATCGACCCCGGCGGTGGCGTAGCCGCGCAGGCGGGCCTGCGGAGCCAGACCGCGCCGGCGGGCCTCGCCCAGGGTCGTCACCACCATCGCCGCGGCCCCGTCGGTGATCCCGGAGGAGTTGCCGGCGTGAACCGATCCTTGCTCGCGGAAGACGGGGGGAAGTCCGGCCATGGACCCGGGGGTGACGCCGTCGCGGGGATGCTCGTCGGCGGCCAGCGATCGCGCGACGCCGTCCCGGCCGGGAGGCAGCTCCACCGCCGCGATCTCCTCCGCGAACCGCCCCTCGCGCCGGGCCGCCTCCGCCCGGTTCTGGCTCATCGCGGCGTAGGCGTCCTGCTCGCCTCGGCCGATCCCGTGCCGATCGGCCAGGGTCTCCGCCGTCTCTCCCATGAGCTGCCCGCACAGCGGGCAGAGGAAGCCGTCCCGGTGCATGCCGTCCACCAGGGGGGAGTCTCCCAGCTTGGTCCCCCACCGCGCCGTCTCCAGCAGGTACGGGACGCGGCTCATGGACTCCGCCCCCCCCGCCAGCACCACGGAGGCGTCCCCGAGCCGGATGGCCTGGGCCGCGGACAGGATCGCCTTGAGCCCCGAGCCGCACGCCTTGTTGACGGTGAAGGCGGGAACGGAGGCGGGCACGCCGCTGCGCCAGCCGATCTGGCGGGCCACGTTGGGGCCCCCGCCGGCCTGCCGCGCGCAGCCGAAGATCACCTCGCTGAGCTCCGACGGCGGAACTCCGGAGCGCCGCAGCGCTTCGCGGCCGGCGACCGATCCCAGCTCGGCGGCGGTCATCCCCGCCAGCGCCCCGCCGAACTTGCCGATGGGGGTGCGCACGGCGCCGGCGACGACGACGTCGGTGTCGGCTGGAGGGGCTGAGGGGCTCATGGCAGGCGGCCAGGATACTACGGCCGGCCGCTCAGCGCAGGGCCTCCGCGGCCCTGGTGAGGAACTCCCTGGTGATCCGCGCCCCTTCCCACTCCGCCTTGCCCGCGTGGCGGGCGACGACGGCCCAGGCGACGCGCGGCTCGGAGGCCGGGGCGAACCCGATGACCAGAGCGTCATGGCCGGGAGGGTTCTCTCCCGAGGTCCCGGTCTTCATGGCCGCCTCCACCCCCTGCACGGCCGCCCGGCGGGCCGTGCCCGAACGGGACACGACCACGCCGACCATGGTGCGGTGGAGGAGCGCCCGGGCCGCCGCCGGCAGGGGACCCGGCTCCGGATCTTGCCGGATGGCGGGAGGCGTTTTCGCCGCGAGTCCTCCCGGCACCGGTTCCCCCAGGATGTTGAGCCGCTCCGCCACCAGGTGCGGCGGTGGCATCACGCCGCCGCGCGCCAGGGCGGCGGCCAGCAGCGCCGCGTGCATCGGGGTCACGTCGAGGGAGTCCAGACCCACGGCGCGCCGGGCCAGGGCGTACGCCGGCCGGGCCGGATCCGGCGGCAACAGCCGTCCCGGGACGAACAGAGCGCCGGCTTCGGGCCCGGCGGGCGCTCCCTCCCGCGGAAAGCCGTAGCGCTCCAGCGCATCGTCCAGGCGCTGTCTGCCCAGCAGCGCGCCCAGCCGGCCGAAGGCGATGTTGCAGGACACCGCGACCGCCTCGTCCACCGAGCGCACCGTGCGGTGCGGCATCCAGTCCCTGAAGGCCACTCCGTCCAGCAGGATCCAGCCGGGGCAGTCCAAGGGGAAGAGCCCCTCCACGTCGAGGCCGTGGCGCAAAGCCGCCTCCAGCGTGATCATCTTGATGATGCTGCCCGGCTCGTACCGCCCGGCCAGCGCCTCGGGGCGGGATCCTCCCGGCGCGGCGGCCCGCGGCTGGGAGGCGGCCGCCAGCACGCCGCCCGTCCGCACGTCCACGGCCACCAGCGCGCCACGCCGGGACCCCAGCGCCTCCTCCGCCGCACGCTGCAGGCGCAGGTCGAGCGCGAGGCGGGCCGTGCGGGGGCCGCCGTCGCGCCGCAGGATCTCCGCCAGCGGTTCGCCCAGCAGCGGGGCGAGGTCGGGAAACAGGAGCGCCGCCGATCGCGTGCGCAGGTCGAGGGCCGCCACCGGTGCCCCCGAGCGGTCCACCACCACGTCGAGCCGGCCGAGGGAGCGGGCCCGGCTCAGCCGCTGCCGCTCGGCCTCGGCCTTCTGCCGGAGCTGCGGGCCGGCCGCGGCGGCGGCGAGATGGCGATCCGCCTCGTCCAGGCGCCCCAGCCCCGCCTCCGCCAGGCCCAGGTACCAGGCCAGCGACGGGGTCGCGTGGATCCGCGTCCGGTGCTCCGCGTAGCGGCGCGCCGCCTCGAGCCTGCCGCTCCGCAGAAGGGCGAGCAGGACGCGCTCCTCCCCGAATGCCGCCGGATGGAAGAACCCCTTGGCCGCCGCGGCCAGATGGGCGGCCGCGCCCCCGGTGTCCCCCCGGGTCAGCTCCACGACGGCCAGGGCGTCGTTGACCCTCCCCGAGCGGACCTTCCAGAAGGAAGCGCGGCGCAGCAGCGCCGAAGCCTCGTCCAGGCGCCCACCCCAGTAGGCCTGCTCCGCCTGACCCACCAGCCGCCCGGTCCATGCGAACGCCAGCAGGTAGCCCGCGGCCGCGGCGGCCAGGGCGCGCCGGACCCACGCGCCGCGCCTGGCCCGGCCGCCATCCCGTCCCCGGCGGCCGCCCCGTTGGAGAAGAACGGGACTCACGAGGCGGCCGGCAGCAGGTCGACGTAGTCGCCGGGCTTCAGCTTCAGCAGGTCGCTGGCCCTGCCCTGGTTCATCCCGATCTCCACGAAGCCGGACGAGTTGAGGAGCAGCACCGGCCGGCCCTGCGGCGCCTCGCCGTAGGCCTTCACCCATCCCGTGACGCGGACGCCCCCGGTGGACGCCTCCAGATGCGTGGCGCGCAGCCGCTCCAGCAGCCCCACCACGGCGGCGCGGGTCACGTAGAGCACGACGTTGCCGAACCGATCCACGTGGGCCACCCCCGCCTTCACCGTCCCGTCCTGGCCCACCCTGGCCCGTGGCAGCTCGAGGGTCACGGGCTTGTCCACCGGCGGGCCCATGTTGGCGGGATCCGCGCCGCGCGCCAGGTGGCCCGCCGCCGGCCCGAAGATGTCGCGCGCGTGGAAGACCGGACTGGGATCGGGCCGCGTGTAGTGGGCGGCGGCGATGTGGGCGATCAGCAGAGGGGGCTCCAGATCGAAGAGGTAGGAGAAGAGCCCGTTGTCGGGGCCCACCACGATGTGGTTCTGGGTCACCGCGGCGATCGGGCGGCGGGGCGTGCCCACCCCGGGATCGACCACCGCCAGGTGGATGGTGCGGCGGGGGAAGGAGGGAGCGGCGTTGCGCAGCACCCAGGCCCCGGCCCGGACATCGTGGGCCGGGATCTCGTGGGAGACGTCCACCAGCGTGGCCTCCGGCGCCACCGCCAGGATGGCGGCCTTCACCGCGGCCACGTAGTGATCGGACCCTCCGAAATCGGTGGTGAGAGTCACGATGGGTCCGCGTTCCGTGGTCATCAGGGCCTCCTTCGTCTCCCCTCAGCCGGGGGGAACCGGGATCAGCGATCGGGCGATGGAGAAATAGACGATGATCCCCACCACGTCCACCAGCGAGGCGACGAACGGCGAGGAGGCCACGCCGGGGTCGAGGCGGCAGAGCCGGAACAGCAGGGGCAGCATGGCTCCGGCCAGCGATCCCACGATCACCACGGCGACCAGCGTGAGGGCCACGGCCAACGCCACCAGGTGGGAGGTCTCCCACAGGATGGCGCGGGCGTAGCCCAGCGAGCCGAGGAAGAGCCCCAGGGCCAGGCCCATCCCGATCTCCCGGTAGAAGACACGGAACCAGTCCCGGAGTCTCACCTCCCCCACGGCCAGGCTGCGGATGACCAGGGTCGCCGACTGGGACCCCGAGTTGCCGCCCGCGGAGATGATGACCGGCAGGAAGAACACCAGGCTCAGCACACCCTGCAGCGTGGCCTCGAAGTGCCTCAGCGCCACACCGGTGAAGAGCTCTCCCAGGAAGAGCACCATCAACCACGCGCCGCGCCGCCAGGCCAGCTGCCAGAAGCCGGCCTTGAGGTAGGGCATGGCGAAGGGCTCCACCGCTCCCATGCGCTGGGCGTCCTCGGTGGCCTCCTCCTGGATGACGTCGATGACGTCGTCGTAGGTGACGATCCCCACCAGGCGGTTCTCGGAGTCCACGATGGGCAGCGCCAGGAAGTCGTAGCGCTGGATGGTGCGGGCGACGTCCTCTTGATCCGCCTCCACCGGCATGCTGATGAGCGGCTGGCGGCGGACCTCCATGACGTTCTGCTCGGGGCGGGCCAGGACCAGCTCGCGCAGGGTCGTGTAGCCGAGCAGGCGCCGGTCGGGATCGGTGATGAAGACGTAGTAGATGGTCTCCTTGTCCGGGGCGATCCTGCGGAGCAGGAGGAGGGCCTCGCCCACGCTGGCCTCCGCGGGGACCGAAGCGTACTCCGTGGTCATCACCGCGCCGGCCGTCCCGTCCTGGTAGGCCACCAGCTTGCGCACATCGTTGCGCTCGGCCTGGGCCAGCAGCGGCAGCAGGTTCTCGGCGGTCCTCTCCGGCAGCGCCTGGATGAAGTCGGCCCGATCGTCGGACGACATCTCCTCGATGATGTGGATCATCCGGTCGCGGCCCAGGGCCTCCAGGAGCCGGAGCTGGTCGCTCTCCGCGAGGTGCTCGAAGGTGGCCACCCTCTTCTTCTCGGGGAGGGCCTCGAACACCAGCCTGGCGGGATCCTCCTCCAGGTTGGCGATGATGTCGGAGATGTCGGCTGGATGGATCTCTGCCAGCGCCCGCTGGAGCGCCTCGCGGTCCCCGGCCTCGAGCAGCTCCCGGACTTCGGGCAGGATGAGAGCGGTGACGTCGTTCATGCGTGAGCCCGATGGAGAAGGGAAGAAGGCGGGACGGCGCGGAGCGGGGGGCGATGCGGCGGCGGAGCCGGACGCGGCGGACCTACATCGGAGCGCTGTCCTGCCGGCCCGCCCGCCTCCGCGCCGGCACCCGGCAGCGTGCCCGCGCCGTGCCCGGCCTGCGCTTCCCGATGCGTGATCGGCGTTCGTCCATGGCGCGCGCCATCATCGCGCACGCTTTCCGGGCTGTCAACTGGACACCTCCCTGGCCGCTCATTAAGCTTGCGCACCGTGCCGAGCCTTCCGAGCTCCCTACGACGGTTCCTGGCGCCCGCCCTGATCCTGCCGGGGCTCGCCCTCGCCCAGCCGCAAGGCGACAACGCCGCCGATCCGGTCAACGCGGCCGGCTACGAGATCGACCTGGCCTCTCTGCCCTCTCCTCATCCGCGGCCGCAGACCAGGCCGGGCCAGGCGGGCGCGGGGTGGGTGATGGTGACCATCCCCTGGGAGCTGGTGGAGAAGGTTCCCGGCCAGCTCGACTGGTCGGTGGCCGACGGCATCGTGCGCGCGCATGCCGAGGCCGGCTTCCGGATCGTGCTGGCCCCTCGGGCCGGCAACCCCGTGCATCCGGCCGGCGAAGGCGAAGAGGAGGAGGCCTGGTCCGCCTTCCTGCGGGCGCTGTGCGCCCGGTACCGTGACGCCGCGCAGCACGTGATGATCGGGGAAGGGAGCCTTCCTGTCGCCCACCGGGCGCCGCGCGAGGCGGCCTACTGGATCAAGGTCTCCGCCGTCGCCGTGCAGGCGGCCGCGCCGGGCGCGCGCGTGATCCTGGGAGGGCTCGACGCGGGCCGCGACGGGCTGGCTGCCTTCCTGGAGGCGCTGTACGCGCAGGAGATCGCCGTCTACCTCGAGGCGCTCGCCGTGCGCTCCCCCGGACCGGGACCGTTCGCCGATCTCCGGCGCGTGGCTCTGACCCACGATCCGTCGGCCGGCGTCTGGTGGGTGGGACGGGCCCTCGCCGGCGGGCGGGCCCAGGGAGGGCGGCTGCTCCGCGCGCACCTGGAAGGAGTGCAGCAGGAGCTGGCGCTGTCGGTCTTCCAGCTCGATCCGGGGCCCGAGGGAACGCCTCTGCTGCTGCCGGAGCTGGAGCGGATCGCGGCGGTGTTCACTCCCTCCCTGACGCCGCTGGTGGAGTCGGGGCGGGGGCTGCAGCTGATCACGCCGATGGGGCAGCCCATGGAGGCCCTCATCGTCCGCCTGTTCGACGCCGACGCCAAGATCGTGCTGATCGCCTACGACGCGGGGGAGGAGGCGCCGCGGGGATCGCAGGCGGTGCTGGCGGTGGACTCCATCGATCTGGCCGATCCCTTGCTCAAGGACGTCGCCGCGGGCGAGGAGGCCCCCCTGGCCGCCTACCAGAAGGACGACGCGGCCGGGGTGACCCGTCTGGCGGTGCCGCTGGCCGGCTACCCCATCGTGCTGCAGTACCGGCGCTTCACCACGCCGCTGTTCGCCGAGGAGGAGCGGCTGGAGGTGACCGAGAAGAGGCTCCCCTCGGTGGAGGAGATCCTGGCGCGGCACCAGGCGTTCCAGGCTGCGCAGGACGCGTTGCTGGTGAACCTGCGCGCCGACGCGCGGATCGACTACCACTTCCGCCTCGGCAGCGGCTCCACCGTGGACGTCACGGTGACGAACTCCTTCTATCTGGATCCCAGGACCGGGCCGGAGTTCGAGCAGAAGGAGTTCTACGTCAACGGCGTCAGGTGGCGGTCCAACAGGCTGCCGGAGTTCCCGCTCCCGCAGCCGGAGAAGGTGCTGGCGCTGCCGCTGGACATCGCCCTGGACAAGAGGTACGTGTACCGGCTCGACGGGGAGGAGACGATCGGGGAGTATCACTGCTGGGTGGTGGCGTTCGAGCCGCTCGCCGGCGACGCCAGCCTCTACAAAGGGCGCGTCTGGATCGACAAGGCCACCCACGCCCGCGTGCAGATCGCCTCGCTGCAGACCGGCTTGCAGCCGCCCATCACCTCCAACGACGAGACCGACTCCTACCGTCCGGTGCGGGGGCCGGAAGGGCTGACTTACTGGCTGCTCAGCCGCATCCAGGGCCAGCAGGTCTTCAGCACCAGCGGCCGCAACCTGGTCCTGGTGCGCGATGTGGCCTTCAGCGGCCACGTGGTGAACGACCCGGGGTTCGAGGAGCTCCGCCGCCAGGCCTACGCCTCCGATCACGCCATCGTGAGGGACACGGCGAAGGGGCAGCGCTACCTGGAGCGAACCCCCGACGGCGGCCGCCGCGTCAAGGAGAGACTGGATCCGGACAACCTGTTTCTGCTCGGCGGCGTCTTCCACAACCGCTCGCTGGACTTCCCCATTCCGCTGGCCGGCGTCAACTACTTCAACCGCGACCTGGGGGGGAAGGGGATACAGACCAACGTCTTCTTCGGAGGAGTGCTGCTCTTCGCCAACGCCAGCCACCCCGACCTGTTCGGCGCCGGGTTCGAAGGGAGCCTCGACCTGTTCGGGCAGGGGTTCTCCAGCACCGACCGCCCGGTGCGCGAGGGCCGCGAGATCGACGAGGAGGGGATCGACGTCTCGACCCAGAGGGTGCAGGCCGGCCTGGGGCTTCCCTTCGCCGATCACTGGAAGGTGAAGTGGACGGCCGCGCTGGAGCTGCAGAACTACGCCCGCGACGAAGAGACCGGACGCGGGTTCCTGGTGCCGACCGACACGCTGGTGCGGACCGCGGGGATGCAGGCGGAGTTCAACCGCCGGGCCTGGAGCGTCAGCGCCGAGCTGGAGGCGAGCGACCGCAGCCGGTGGGAGCCATGGGGGTTCTCCGGGAACCCCGAGTTCTCCGAGGACGCGAAGGACCACGTGCGCTACCGGGGAAGCGTGGCCAAGGACTTCTTCCTCCCCCTCAACCAGAAGATCCACGCGTCCATCGGCGCGGCCGGGGGAGGGGACCTGGACCGCTTCAGCAAGTACCGCTTCGACTACTTCGGCAACCGGCTGCGCGGGTTCGGCGGGGCGGGGCTGCGCTACACCAACGGAGCCAAAGCACAGCTCCAGTACGCCTTCAACCTCGGCAGCCTGGTGCGCTTCGAGGCGACCGTGGATCACGCGCGGGTGAAGGACCGCGAGGACAGGTTCGACGATCCGGGGGAATTCCGCAGCTTCACCGGAGCCGGGATCTCGGGACAGACCATCGTCGGCCCCAACCTCATCGTGACGCTGGACTGGGGGATCGCCGTGGCCTCCGACGTCAGGACGTTCCGGGGCGACCAGGAGATCCTGGTGACGCTCCTGCGGCTCTTCTGACGGCGCCGCCGCCCGCCTGCCCGGCTCGCCGTCGAACTCTCGATCCTCCATTGATTTACGTCGGCCGCGGTCGGCCCGCCTAACCGCCGCCCGCCGCGTCCGTCCAAGCGCAGTGAGTCGAGGCGCTTCTTTTTGGAACCTCCGGAGGCTCCCCGGCGTTGATAGGTCATCACCGGCGCGACACCGGCGCCGCGGAGGGACGGGCGATGAGGATCAGGGCTCAGCGGATGGGACGGACTCTCAGGCTTTCATTGAAGGGGGCCGTGGCCCTGGGCAGCGCCGGCGGCTCCTTGCGCCAGCAGGTCGCCCGAGCCTTGAAGGACGAAGTGGACCACATCGAGATCGACGCGAGCGGCGTGCGTTTCCTGGACGCCGCGGCGCTGGGAGAGCTGGTGGCGTGCCGGGCCATGGCGCGCCAGGCGGGCGCGGAGCTCAGGGTGAGCGGCGTCTCGGGCAAGGCCCGCGAGCTGCTGATGCTGACCGGGCTCGATCGGAAGCTGCTGCGAGGCCGTCACGACGGAGCCGGAGGCGATCTCCGGCTGCGGCTGGCCTGAAACCCGGAGGCCTTCCCGGCGTACAAGCAGACATTGGAGGCCGCGCCCCGGATCGAGTCCGTGCCCCACGACATCACGGGCTCTCCTCCCCCCTGAACCCTGAATGTTCCGGCGCGCGGCCTCCATGAACCCCGCCTCCTCCCCTCCATCCCGGCCGCGCGATCCCCGGACGTATAATGCGTGGAATGTTCCGATGGATCCTGGACGACACCCGCTCCCTTCTCGCTGACATCCGCTCGTTCGGAC
This sequence comes from Candidatus Polarisedimenticolia bacterium, assembly GCA_035281445.1. GTDB lineage: Bacteria > Acidobacteriota > Polarisedimenticolia > JACPZX01 > DASXTC01 > DATEEA01. The sequence continues at coordinate 18,013 of DATEEA010000138.1, read as the reverse complement.
GGCGGCTGTCCACGCGCTGGCAGTGGCTCAGGATGCGGTCCAGGCACCGGCTGGACGCGGCGGCCGGCGACCTGGAGAACATCCGCCGCGGCGCCGAGGCCAGGACTCGCATGTGCTCCCACTGCCGGGCCCTCATACCGGCCGAGGCCAGGCTCTGCCCCGAATGCGGGGAGCGGCCGGGGCGCCCGGTCACCCGCGGCCTGTCCCGGGTGGCGGAGAACATGATGCCGGCCGCGGTCTCGGTGACGTCGGTGGTGCTGACGCTCAACGTCGGCGTGTACCTGCTCGAGCATCTGGTCTCCACGCAGCTTTCCCGCACCCTCCCGTCCGGGCTCTCCGATGCGGCCTGGTGGATGGCCCTGACCGCCCTGGGCTCCAACACCCCCGCTCTGGTGACCGAGGGGGAGGTCTGGAGGCTGCTCACCTACTGCTTCCTGCACTGGGGGCTGCTCCACATCGCCATGAACTCCTGGGCCCTGCTGGCGGTGGGGCCGCTGGTGGAGGAGTTGTACGGAGCCCGCAAACTCCTCATCTTCTACTTGCTGACCGGGGTCGCCGGCGGCTTGGCCAGCTACCTTTCCCGGGGAGCGCTCAGCGTGGAGACGGGGGTGGGAGCCTCCGGATCGATCTTCGGCCTGATCGGCGTGATGGCCGTGTGGGGATGGCGCCGGGGGGGCGCGATGGGCGCCGGGGTCCGGGCCCAGATGGTGCAGTGGGCGATCTACGGGCTGGTGATGGGGTTCATGTTCCGCTTCGACAACGAGGCCCATCTCGGGGGGCTGCTGGCGGGGGCGGGGCTGGCCGCCGTGGTCCCCGACGGAGAGCCGCGCGGCGACTCGGGGCGCAGGGCCTGGGAGGCGGCCGCCTGGGCCGCCGGGCTGGCCATCGCGGCCGGGTTCGCCATGGTGAGCCTGGAGCACCGCGCCACGATCGAGCGCCTGGTGGCGGAGCTGCAGCGCTAGGCGTCCGCAGGAGGAGCGACCCGACATGCTGGACCTGATCCTGGTCCCGGCCATCCTCCTGCTGATCGCCTCTCCCGTCCTCGCCGTCGTCTCGTTCGTATGGGTCATCCGGCTTTCCCACCGCCTGGACCGGCTCGAGAGGGAGCGGTGGGATGGGACGATCCGCCACCCCTACGCCATCCGGCCCGAGCAGGCACCACCGGCCGCGGCCCCCCCGGCGGCGTCCCGGCAGGCGCCCTCGCTGCGGCCTCCGGTCGAGCCGGCCCCCGCGGCCGGCGGGCTGCGCTTCGACGCGACCATCCCGCTGGCCGCCGGCGCCCCGGGGCCCGGATCCACGGCACGGCCCGCCGCGCCTCCTCCGGCGCCTCCCGCGCCTCCCCAGGCGTCCGCCTCCCTGGAGCTGCGCATCGGCACGCGTTGGTTCAACGTGGCGGGGGTGGTCACCCTGCTGTTCGGGGTGGGCTTCTTCCTCAAGTACGCCTACGAGAACGCCTGGATCGGCCCGAGGGGGCGGGTGGCGATCGGCGTGCTGGCCGGGCTCGCGTCGGTGCTGCTGGGCGAGGCGGCCCGGCGCAGGGGGCACCGCATCTTCTCCCAGGGATTGATCGGAGGCGGACTGGCTGCCTTCTACCTCTCGTTCTTCTTCGCTTTCCGCCTCTACCATCTGATCGAGGCGGCACCGGCGTTTCTCCTGATGGCCGGGATCACCGCCGCCGGGATCGCCCTGGCCCTGGTCATCGACAGCCTGGCGGTCGCGGTGCTGTCGTTCACCGGCGCCTATCTCACACCGGTGCTCCTGTCCACCGGCCGGGACGCGGCGGGATTCCTGTTCACCTACCTGACGGTGCTCGCGCTGGGGGTCCTCGGCGCCACCTCCGTCCGCCGCTGGAGGGCCCTCCATGGGCTGGCTTTCGGCTGCACCGTCGCGCTGTACGCGGCGTGGCACGCGAGACACTATCGGCCCGAGCGGATGGGGACGGCCCTGGCCGGTCTCATCGTGCTCTTCATCCTCTTCGCCGCGGCGCCGTACGCGCACGCGCTGCGTCTGAGGGTCCGCGCCGGCCGGCAGGATCACATCCTGGCGGCGCTGAACTCCGCCTTCGCCCTGGGGTTCGCCTACAGGACCCTTCACCCGGATCACGACCGGGCGCTGGGATTCGCCTGCCTGGGCGCGGCCGCCGGTTACCTCGCCTTCGCCCGCGCGGCGGGGCGCAGGCATCCGGGCGATCCGGCGACACCGGTCACGCTGCTCGGCCTCTCGCTGATGCTCCTCACCCTGGCCGTGCCGCTGCAGCTCGGCCTGCACGGCATCACGCTGGGATGGGCGGCCGAAGGGCTGATGGTCGTCTGGCTGGGCCTGCGCCATGATCACCGGATGGCCCGCTGGTCCGGGGCCGCGGTCCTCGCCCTGGCCGCGGCGAGACTCGCGGCGCGGCACGTCCCCATGCACACGCAGCCGTTCACCTGGGTGATGAACCCCACCTTCTGGACCTGGGCGGCCGTGGCCGCCGCCATGGTGGCGGCCGCCCGGCTCCTGCGGCGGTCCGCGGGCCGGCTGGGGCGGGAGGAGCGGATTCTGCCGCCGGCGCTCTCGTTCGCCGCCGCCATGATTCTCTTCGCCGGCGGCGCGATCGAGACCTCGTCCTGGTTCCGGCTCTGGTCGCTCCCGGAGGCGGGACGGGCCGGCGCCGTCGCCGCCCTGTGGACGCTGTTCGCCGTGGGTCTCCACGAGACCGGAGAGCGCCTCGCCGACAAGGGCCTGGCCGCCGCCTCCCGGCTTCTGCTGGTCCTGCTGGTGCTTCCCTTCGGGACGGCCCTGGCCGCGGCGAACGAAGCGTTCGATCCCCTGTTCGCCAACTTCGTCTTCTGGTGCGCGGCCGCCGCGGCCTGCTCCTACGCGCTGGTCGCGCTTCGGGCCCGGCGGCGCGCGGCGAGCACGTGGGGTTGGAGTCCGGCCCTGCTGCGGTGGATGCCCGCGGCCTCGGGGGTCCTGCTCCTCCTCCTGATCACCGTCGAGGTCTACAGTCACTTCTGGATGCAGCCCGACGCGACGGAAGGGCGGACCGACAACGGGCTGCGCGCCCTGCTGGCGGTGTCCGTGGCGTGGGGGCTGTGCGCGGCCGGGCTGATGGTGTGGGGATTCCTGAGGGATCTACGGACCCAGCGGTACGCCGCCGCGGCGCTGTTCGCCCTCACGCTGGCCAAGGTGTTCCTGCTGGACGTCTGGGGGCTGAGAGAGGCGTACCGCATCGCCTCCTTCGTGCTGCTGGGGCTGCTTCTCGTCGTGGCCTCGTTCGCCTACAGCCGCCTGAGGGCCAGGCTGGGAGCCGCCGCCGTGACCCTGCTGGCGGGAGCCGGCGCCGCAGACGGCGTGTGGGCGGAGTTCCATGCTCCCGACTGGACGTGGTCCCGCGAGGTCCACGTCACGCCGCCCGGGACGAGCGGGTCGCGCCAGGATCTGGCCTGGTTCATCCTGGACGCCGATCTGCTGGCCGGATCGCGCGCCGATCTCGCCGATCTGCGCATCGTGGACAGGGACGGCGGCGAGACCGCATGGGCGCTCATCGCGATGAAGGGGATCGAGACGACGGCCGTCTCCGTCCCCGCGCTGCTCAACCAGACGCGGCTGGAGGATGGATCCCTGCGGGTGGAGCTGTCCTTCGAGGAGACGTTCCTCCGTGACCGGCTGCTGCTGCAGACGGGCGGATCGGACTTCCGCAGAGCGGTGAAGGTGGAGGCGCGCGGGGAGGGGACGGGATGGGGAGTCCTGGTGGAGCGGGCCTGGATCCACAGCGTGCCGGCGACGGCGGCCGCTCCCGCCGCCCGGTTCGAAGAGCTGCCGCTCCCTCTCAACGACGCAGCCAGACTGCGCGTCACCATTGAGCCGATGCCGGGGGAGAGGGAAGCGCTCATTCTCCTCGCGGTCTCGGCCCTGCGGCGCATGGCCGTCCCCCCCGAGACGCGGCCCATGCGGGTGGCGTCGTTCTCGGCCTCCGCGGGAGGGAAGGCGGGCGAGAGCTGGGTGGTGATCGAGCTGGAGCACCGGCACGCCCGCCCGGCCTGGATCGAGCTTTCCATCGCCGACGACACCTTCCGCCGGCCGTTCCGGCTGCTGGGACGCAGCGAGGCGCAGCGGCTGGTGGAGGAAGAAAGGACCGAATCGGGCCGCCCCATCCAGCGCACCGGTGAGGCGCCTTGGGAGACGCTGGCCTCGGGAGAGCTGCGGCGCCTGGAGTCCGGCGAGCCGCGCCATCCGCGCGTCCCCCTCGAGGGGCGCCCCACCCGGCACTTGCGGCTGGTGATGGTCGATGGGGACGATCGGCCCCTGACCGTGACCGCCGTGAGGGCCGAGGAGCTGGTGCACCGGGCCGTCTTCCGCGCGCGGCCCGGCGGCGCCTACGTCGTCTACTACGGCAACCCGCGGGCGGAGCGGCCGCGGTACGACCTGGCTTCGGTGCTGCCGTCGCTGCACGAGAGGCCTCCGCTGGCCGCTTCCCTGGCGGCCCCCGGCCCCAACCCCCATGCCGGCCGCCGGCCGGTCGAGCCGTTCACCGAGCGTCATCCCTGGATTCTCTGGGCGGTCCTGCTGGCGACGCTGGCCGTGCTGCTGCTGGTGGCGCTGCGCACCGCGCGGAGCGTCTCTGAGCGGACCTGAGCCGGGGGACCGCGGCTGGTATCATGAGCGGCGCGCCTCCCGGCGCCGCTGTCCGGAGGGACCGTGATCCGCGAGACCCCCATCGTGTCCGCGCCGCTGGTGACCGTGGCTCGCTACGAGCACCCCGCCGGCATCCCTCACGACGACCCGCCCCTGGAGACCGCCGCCGGGCACGCCATCAGCTTCGTGGAGTCGGGTGGATTCTCCGTGCAGGTGGGGCGGCGGCGCTGGGAGCTGGACCGCTCGTCGCTCTTCGTGACTTGGCCGGGGATGGCCTACCGGTGCCGGCACGAGGAGCGGGCGCCGCGCGATGTCTGCCTGTCGTTTGCCTTCGCCGGTGAGGCGGCCGAGGAGCGCGAGCGGTGCGGGGGCGGGGCGAGCCCCGCGGCGCCGATGACCAACCGGCTGGCGTTCCTGCACCGCCGGGCGGCGGCGCTGGGAGCCGGAGAGGCCATGGAGGCGGAGGCCCTGGCGGCCGAGCTGATCGCCGTTCTTTCGGAGCCGGGCGGCGCCGGCGGCCGCCTCTATCCCTCCCCGCGCCTGGCCTGGTACGCGGACAGGGTGGAGGAGGCACTCCGGATCATGGCGTCGTCGTTCGAGCAGCCGCACACCCTTTCGTCGCTCGCTCGCCGCGCCGGCATGAGCGCCTTCCACTTCGCACGCGTGTTCCGCGAGCTGGCCGGCATCCCTCCCCACCGCCACCTGCGCCGGCTGAGATTGGAGGCCGCCGCGGGCCTGCTGCGCGAGGGCCGTCCGGTCTCCGAGGTCTGCCTGGAGACCGGCTTCGGGAGTCTCAGCCACTTCATCCGGTCCTTCCGGCGCGCCTACGGAGTGTCTCCCTCCAGGCTCCCGGGCCGGCCGCCTGTCCGGGCCGCCGGAAAGTGAGAGTGAGCAAGGGCGGTCCGCCGCGTGCCGCCGGCGCGCCGCGGCGCCCGGTCCGGGTGGTCTGCCGTCCGCTCACCCGGCGGCTGTGGCCGGACCTCGAGCGGCTCTTCGGCGACAAGGGAGCCTGCGGCGGCTGCTGGTGCATGGTCTGGCGCCTGCCGCGGCCGGAATACGAACGGGGGAAAGGGGCCGGCAACAAGGCCGCCCTGCGCAGCCTCGCGGGCCGCCGGCCGGCGCCAGGAGTCCTGGCCTTCCACAGGCGGGAGCCTGTGGGCTGGTGCGCCATCGCCCCGAGGGCCGACTACCCGGCCCTGGGGCGCTCGCGCGTGCTGGCTCCGCTCGACGATCGCCCGGTCTGGTCGGTCTCCTGTTTCTTCGTGGCCCGTCCCTACAGGCGGCGGGGCGTGGGGTCGCAGCTTCTGGCGGCGGCGGTCGCCTTCGCCGCCTCGTGCGGCGCGCGGCACGTGGAAGGCTATCCCGTGGAGGCCGCCTCCGGCGCGGTCCCCGATGTGTTCGCCTGGACCGGGACGCCGGGTGTCTTCCTGAAGGCGGGCTTCCGCGAGGCGGCGCGCCGCTCTCCCACGCGTCCCATCATGCGCCGCGAGGTCCGCCCGCCGCGTCAGAAGACCCAGGCATAGCCCGCCTTGGCGAAGAAGGTGCGGTCCAGCGCCTGCAAGCGGTCGTCGAGCAGGCCTCGGGCGGGATCGAGTTCTCCGGATCGGCTGCTGGAATAACCGAGGAAGATCACCGACTGCGGGTTCAGCTTGTAGGAGAAGAGCAGCTGGACGAAGGCCGCGCGCTCCCTTTGCGCGGGGCAGAATGCCGATCCGGCCTCGCACTGACCGGCGTACTGGGCGGCGTTGCGCCGGACGTCGGTGTACTGGAGGATGGCCCTCAGGAAGGCGCGCAGGCTGAGCTGGTAGGCCAGGTTGAGCTGGGGGAGGTTGGCCCGGAAGAAGTACCCGCCCTCTCCGTCCAGCGTCAGGTAGGAGTGGGACAGCTCCGCCCGCACGTTCCGGCCCAGGCTGAGCCGCAGCCACGGCGAGAGACGCAGCTCGCGGCCCTGGCGCGCCGCGCCCGGGCGGTCCGGGTCCTCGAAGTCGAGGTCCGCCCGGTGGCTGATCCCGCCGTCCAGGCTGGCGTAGAGCCAGCCTGCCGGCTGGAACTCCAGGTACCAGTTGACGAACTTCTGGTCGAACAGCTCGTCGCGAAGACCGAAGAGCCTCTGGCCTCCCCCCACCAGAAGGAACGACTGCATCGGTCCGTTCACCGAGCCCCACGCCTCCACCTCCCGCTCCAGCAGCTTGCCCGAGTGGTCCACCGTCTGGTCGAAGTCCCCTCCCACGGTGATCCGGCTGTACCAGTCGTCCTGGCCTCCGATCCAGTAGCGCTCCGTCCCCAGCACCGGCACGCGCGTGCCGACCCGCGTGATGAATCCCATGTCCGCCCGGAAGTCCGGGCCCAGGTCCTGGTACCGGGCCCAGAAGCCTCCCTCCCGCGCGAAATGGCTGTAGCTGGCGTAGTAGGCCATGTCGTGGATCAGCTCGTCGGGCAGGCCGGTCAGGATGCTCGTGACATTGGGATCGGGATCCTGGGGGTAGAGAGTGCGCGAGCCCGCCACCTGCGCCCGCAGCGTGTCCTTCTCGCCGAGCCGCAGCAACGTGTCCACGCCCAGCAGGCTGCTGCTGTAGCCTCCCCCCTCGCGCGAGGTGAAGACCGCTCCCAGCGTGGAGCTCTCTCCCATGTCCCGCCGGTAGCGCAGCACGGCGTCGGTGACCTTCGTCCCGGCGACCGTGCCGGCCCGGGACCGCTCGGAGCCGGGGATCAGGAGATTGAGCCGGTCGTCGCCGGCCACGAAGGCGCCCAGGGCGTGACGCCCCTCCTTGCCGGAGAGCTTCGCCCCCCAGGCGGGATCGGCCACGTTGCGGGTGTACACGGTGCTGAGAGGGGTCTCGAAGAAGTCCGCTCCCTCCAGGAAGAAGGGCCGCTTCTCGGGAAAGAAGAGCGCGAACTGCTGGTTCACGTCGAGCTGTCCGGAGTCCGCCTCCACCTGGGAGAAATCGGGGTTGACAGCGGCCGACGCCGTGAGGTTCGGCGTGATCCCCCATCGCGCGGTCAGCCCGGGCTCGGCCTCCACGCCTCCCTGCTCCAGATCTCCCGGCTCATCTCCGGCCAGGTCGGTGCGCAGCGCGGTGAGGGTCGGCGCCAGCTCCAGGTTGCGGCCCGGCTCCGCCCCCTCGAAGCCGACCACCTTCTGCACCTGGCACAGGTAGCAGCTCACGTCCCGGTCGCGCCGCTGAAGGGCATAGAGCCGGCGACGGTCTCGCGGATGGATGCGGATCAGATCCAGACCCCACACCTGCTCGGCGGCGCCTCTCTGGAACCGCAGCGAGGTGTAGGGGATGGCCATCTCCACCACGTAGCCGCCTTCGGTCACTCTCCCCGCGGCGTCCCAGATGGCGTCCCAGGAGGAGTCCTCGGTCCCCGCCACGTCGTCCTGCACCAGGTCCATCTGCACGCCGAGCGCGTTGACGAAGAACTCGAACGCCCGGCGCTCGTCGTTGAACGTGTCGATGACCAGCCCCACGAAATCGTCCTGGAACGCACGGTCCCGATCGCTCAGCCGGGCACGGATCTCCGCCGGCCGCGGGTCGTGGGCACGGAAGGCGGCGTAGAGCTTGCCGGAGTCGAAGGCCAGGAGCGCCTGCGTGCTCACCTGGGCCTGCGCGTTGTCGGCGGGCCACACCTCCCAGGCAAGACGGAGCTCCAGGGCCGATCCCCAGGCAGGCTCGTCCAGGACCCCGTCCACCACGATGGGAGAGGCCGCGCGCGGGACCCGGTGCGGCATCCCGTCGCTGCCCGGCTCCGGGGAGTCGGCCGCGGCGAGGGACGCGGCGGCCAGCGTCGTGGCGAGGATCGAATTCAGGGCGATCCGGACAAGAGGTGATTGCATGCCGCCCTGTTCAACGCCGGAGCGGGCAGGCGGTTACAGGGAATCGCCGGAGCCGGACGCGTGCCGGCGTCAGGGGCCGCCCGCCGACGCTTCGTCCGGAGCGGCCGGGGGGCCGGCGCGCCGCCCCAGGCTCACCGCCCGCACCCAGGTGATCCCCGGGCGCGATCGCAGCTCGGCGGCGAGGTCGCCGGGCAGCGGGGTGTCGATCTGCAGCACGGCGATGGCCTGTCCTCCCGCCCGATCCCGCCCCAGCGACATGTGGGCGATGTTGATCTGATGCTCCCCCAGGAGCGTCCCCACCATCCCCACGATCCCGGGCCGGTCGTCGTTGGAGACCAGGAGCAGCTCCCCCTCGGGGCGGACGTCGAAGCGGAACCCGTCCAGGGTCACCACCCGCGGGAGGTTGCGGCCGAAGACGGTGCCGGCGATGGTGCGCCGGCCGGCGTCGCTCTCGAAGACGGTGGCGATGAGGTTCCGGTAGTCGTGCGGCTCGGTGGCCTGGATCTCCCTGAGGCGGACCCCGCGCTCCCTGGCGATCCAGGCCGCGTTGACGGCGTTGACCGGGCCCGTCAGGAATCTCTCGAAATACCCCTTGAGCACGGCCACGGTCACGGAGGCGCGGGCCCCTTCGGGGACCTCGCCGCCGCACTCCACGGCCACCTCGCGCAGTCTCCCCTCGGCCACCTGGGCCTGGAAGCGTCCCAGGGACTCGGCCAGGTCCAGGAAGGGGGCCGCGGTCTCCCTGACCTTCGGGTCCACCGCCGGGGCGTTGACGGCGTTGCGCGGCACCCCTTCCAGCAGGTAGTCGCGCACCTGCTCGGCGATGCTGACGGCGACCTTCTCCTGCGCCTCCGCCGTGGAGGCGGCCAGATGAGGGGTCAGCACCACCTGCTCCATCCCCCGGAAGGGGAGGTCCGCGGGAGGCTCCTGCTCGAAGACGTCCAGAGCCGCCGCGGCCAGCCTCCCGGCCTCCAGCGCCCGGGCCAGGGCCGCCTCGTCCACGATCCCGCCGCGGGCGCAGTTGACCAGGCGGGCTTCCGGTCTCATGAGGGCCAGCTCCTCCGCGCCGATCATGTGCCTGGTCTCGGAAGTCAGCGGGGTGTGCAGCGTGACGAAGTCCGCCCGCCGCAGCAGGTCGGGCAGCGGCAGGAAGGTCGCCGGCGAGCGCTCCGCCTCCTCCGCCGAGACGAACGGGTCGTGGGCGATCACCTCCATGCCGAAGGCGCGGGCGCGCGCGGCCACCTCGCGGCCGATCCGGCCCAGGCCGACCACGCCCAGGACCTTGCCTTCCAGCTCCGCCCCCACGAAGCGTCCGCGCTCCCACCGTCCCGACCGCACCGATCGGTCCGCGGCGGGGATGCCCCTGGCCACGGCCAGCAGCATGGCCAGGGTGTGCTCCGCCGCCGAGATCGTGTTGCCGCCGGGGACGTTCATCACCACCACGCCGCGCCGCGTGGCCGCCTCCACGTCCACGTTGTCCACGCCCGTCCCCGCGCGCCCGATCACGAGGAGGCCGTCGGCCGCCTCGAGCACGCCGGCGGTCACCTTGGTGCGGCTGCGCACCACCAGCGCCGCGCACCCGGCCAGGGCGTCGCGCAGCCCGGCTGCGGAAAGGGTCGGCCGGTAGTCCACCTCGATCCCCCCGGCCCGGCGAAGGCACTCGATAGCGCGCGCGGAGACCTCGTCGCTGATCAGCACCCTGGGCATTCCGGCTCCCTCACTCTTCCAGGGTGGACGTGTCCCCCTCCGGAAGACCGAGCTCGCGCGCCTTGAGCAGGCGCCTCATGATCTTGCCCGAGCGGGTCTTGGGCAGGGAGGGGAGGAAGTCGATCTCCCGGGGGTAGGCGTGCGCGGCCAGCCGCGTCCTCACGAACTCCTTGATCTCCCTCTTGAGCTCCTCGCTGGGCTGGATGCCGTCCTTGAGGGAGACGAACGCCTTCACGATCTCCATCCGCTCCTCGTCCGGCTTGCCGATGACCCCGGCCTCGGCCACGGCGGGGTGCTCCACCAGCGCGCTCTCCACCTCGAAGGGACCCACCAGGTGCCCGGCGGTGTTGATGACGTCGTCGGCCCGGCCCACGAACCAGAAGTAGCCGTCCTCGTCGGTGCGCGCCCGGTCCCCCGAATAGTACCAGCCGTTGCGGAAGCGGGAGTCGTACATGTCCTTCTTGTTCCAGTAGGTCCTGAACATGGAAGGCCACCCGGGCTTCAGCACCAGATCCCCTTCCTCGCCCGGGGAAAGCGGTCGGCCGCCGGGCCCCACCACCGCGGCGTCGGTGCCGGGGATGGGGCGGCCCATCGAGCCCGGCTTGACGTCCATCGCCGCGTAGTTGGCTATCTGGATGCAGCCGGTCTCGGTCTGCCACCAGTTGTCGTGGATGGCCTGCTCGAACACCGGCAGCCCCCACTGGATGGCCTCCGGATTGAGGGGCTCTCCCACGCTGCAGATGTGCCTCAGGCTGGACAGGTCGTGCCTGCGGGGCACCTGCTCGCCCGCCTTCATCAGCATCCGCAGCGCGGTGGGCGCCGTGTACCACATGGTGACGCGGTAGGTCTCGATGAGCTTGTACCAGGTCTCGGGATGGAAGCCCCCCTCGTAGACGAGGGACGTCACCCCGTGCGACCAGGGACCGAACATTCCGTAGGACGTCCCCGTCACCCAGCCCGGATCGGCGGTGCACCAGTATGTGTCGTCCTCCTGGAGGTCCAGCACCCAGCGCGCGGTGGCGTGATGCCCGAGGATCGCCTGGTGGACGTGCGCCGCGCCCTTGGGCTTTCCGGTGGTGCCCGAGGTGTAGTGCATGATCGACCAGTCCTCGGGGGAGGTCGGCTCGATGGGATGATGGCCGTGGGCGGCCTTCATGGCGTCGTCGTAGGAGACGAACTCCGAGCCCCTCGTCCGGCCGGTGCCGTCGCGGTCCACCAGGATGATCTCCTTGAGCTCCGGGAGCTCGCCGCGGACGGCCATCACCCTCTCCAGGAGCACCGGGCTGGTGACCAGCGCCATGGCCCCCGAGTCTCCCAGGCGATCGCGGATGGCGTCGGGGCCGAAGGCGGAGAACAGCGGCCCCACCACCGCCCCGCACTTCAGCGCTCCGAACAGGCTCACGTACAGCTCGGGGATCCGATCCAGGAACACGAAGACCCGCTGCCCCTTGGACACCCCCAGGCCCCGCAGCACCACGGCGAAGCGATCGGAGAGCTGCTTGAGGTCGTTGAAGGTGTAGGTCTCGGTGTCTCCGTTCTTGCCGTGCCACAGCAGGGCGGTCTTGGAACGGCGCGGACCGGCGGCGTGCCGGTCGATGCACTCGTGGGCGATGTTCAGCCCGCCTCCGGGCAGGCCCGCCATCTCGCCCGCGGCGGAGCTCCAGGAGAAGCTCCGCCGCTGCGCCTCGTAATCAGCGAGGTTGGGCCGGCGGCGCATCCGGTCCACGGGCGGCTTCCGGATCGTCTCGTAGGGCATGGCGGCCTCCGTGGGTGTTGGAGCTTCAGTCTACAGCGGGCCGCCTTCCGGGTCGAGGGGCGCCGGAGGTGGCGCCGCGGCGGCGATCAGGCGGGGCCGCCCCCGATCATGGCGCGCACCGCGTCGCGCAGCGCCTCCAGCTCGTACGGCTTCTGAAGGCAGGGATTGGGGGCGTTGTCGAGGAAGGCCCTGGTCTGCGGGTTGAGCGTGTCGCCCGTGCTGAAGATGAACCGGCCGGCCAGATCGGGGTTCTCCGCCTTGAGGCGCTCGTAGAGCACCTGTCCGCCCATGCCGGGCATCTTGAGGTCGGAGACCACCACGTCGAAGCGCTCGTGGCGGAGCATGGCCAGCGCCGCGAAGGCGCTGCTGGCCATCTCCACGTCGTGTCCGTCGAGCCGCAGGGCCTGGGCCACCACCTCCAGCACCGACGGCTCGTCGTCCACGACCAGGATGCGGCCGGGCCCTGCGGAGGAGGTCGCGGGCCGCCGCCGTGCGCCGGGGGCGGCCGCTTCCGGGGCGGCGCGGCGCAGCGGCAGCTCGATGGCGAAGACGGCGCCGCCTCCGTCGGCGTTGCGGGCCCGGATGCGGCCTCCGTGCTCCTTGAGGATGCCGTAACAGATGGACAGCCCCAGGCCGGTCCCTTGTCCGACCTCCTTGGTGGTGAAGAAGGGATCGAAGATCTTCTCCAGATTTCCGGTGGGGATCCCCGGGCCGTCGTCCTGCACCTCGACCACCAGAGTGGAGCCCCGCCGGCGCGATCGCAGCGTCAAGGTGCCTCCCTTGCGCGCCGCCAGCATGGCTTGCTGGGCGTTGATGATCACGTTGAGGAGGACCTGCTGGATCTGGTGGACGTCGAGCATGGTGCGGGGCAGCGCCGGGTCGAGCTCTGTGCGGATGCGAATGTTGTCCACCTGGAGCTGATAGGCGCGCAGCTCCAGTGTCAGGCGCAGGACTTCGTTGAGGTCCGCGTGCTCCTCCTGGGGCCGGTGCTTGCGGGCGAACGCCGACAGGTTGTGCACGATGCGCCGGCACCGCTCGGCCTCGCGGTGGATCGTCTCCAGCCCCCGGCGGGTCTTCTCGTCGGCCCCGGCGCCCAGCAGGAGCTGGGCGTAGCCCAGCAGGCCGGCCAGGGGGTTGTTCAGCTCGTGGGCCACGCCGGACACCAGCACTCCCACCGCGGACATCTTCTCGGCCTGCCGCAGCTCGGTCTCGAGATGCTTGCGCTCGGTCAGATCGCGGACGAATCCGGTGAACAGGGGAGCGTCGGCCAGCGGGATCCGGGTGATGGCCAGCTCGACGGGGAACTCCGTCCCATCCGCGCGCACGGCCGTGGTCTCCACGCGCCGGCCGACCATGACCGCCTGCCCGGTGGCCAGGTAGCGGGCCAGGCCCTGGTCGTGCCGCTCCCGGTGGGAAGGGGGGACGATGAGGTCGGAGAGCCGCCTGCCCACGGCCTCGGCCCTGCTGTAGCCGAACATCCGCTCGGCGGAGGCGTTGAACTCCACCACGCTCCCCGCGCCGTCCATGGTGATGATGGCGTCGAGCGCCATCTCGGCGATCGCCCCCTGCAGCGCCTCGCTGCGCCGGAGGGCCAGCTCGGCCCGCTTGCGGGTGGTGATGTCCTGCACCAGGAGGATGGTCCCCGCGGAGGTGCCGTCCAGCCCGGTGATGCGCGACGCCGTGGTGCGCCCCCACACGGTCTCGCCGTCGGCCGCGACGTACCTCAGCTCCAGATCGGAGCCGTCGCGCGCCGCGCCCGGGTCTTCCAGCAGCTCCAGCACCTTGGCCCGGTCGTCGGGGTGCGTGAGATCGAGCAGGGTCTTGCCCGCCAGGTCCCGGGCGTCCCGCCCCAGCAGACCGCACAGGGCCCGGTTGACCTCCGCCAGCCTGCCGTCGCCGGCCACGGTGGCCATGCCCGCGGCGGCGTCGTCGAAGATGGACCGGAACCGCTGCTCGCTGGCGCGCAGGGCCTTCTCGCTGGCGCGCAGGACCCGGAGGTCCGAGATGTCCTGGAGCATCACCAGGGTCTGCTCCACGCGCCCCTCCGGCGAGATGATGGGCATGGCCGTGGAGTAGATGTGGCGCGTCCTTCCGGACGACGCGATGGTCATCTCCTCGTGGGCGACCGATCGGGAGGAGAACGGCCGGGAGGCGGGGCAGTCTCCGCACGGCTCGGGCTTGCCGCACACCAGGGCGTGGCAGGGGAGGCCCTCCACCCCGACCCGCCCGACGTCTCCGGCCAGGATCCGGGCGGCGGTGTCGTTCGCCCAGACCACCTTCAGCGCCGCGTCGAACACCAGGAACGCGGCGTCGGCGTGGTTCATCACCGCCGAGAGCTTCTGGCGCTCCCGCTCCAGGACCCGGATCTGCGCGTCGAGGACCCGGAACCAGCGCTCGTACTCCTCGGCGCTGCGTCCGGACGCGGGCGCGGCCCCGGGCTCCCGCGCGGGCCGGCCGCTACCGGGCATCGGGCGCAGGGCCGCCGGAAGGACGCCACGCTTCGTCCGCGGCGTACAGGTCGGCGAGCCAGTCGGCGACGCGCTCCACCTCGGCGACCGTGGCCGGATCGAAGGCGTCACGCTCGTGGCTGTCGATGTCGATCTGGGAGTAGATCCGTTCGCCCTTGCGGATCAGCACGACCAGCTCCGACCGCGTGGAGGTGGAGCAGGCCAGGTAGTTGGAGACCTCGGAGACGTCGGGGACGTTGATGTTGCGCCGTTCGGCGACCGCCGTGCCGCACACCCCCTGGCCGGTGGCGATGAAGACGTGGTCGGTCGGCGCGCCGATGAACGGGCCGAGCCTGAGGACGCCGTCGGGAAAGAGCTCGTACACGCCGGTCCAGTGGAAGCGCGGATTGGATTCATGGACGAGGCGGACGGCCTCGGCGAGCAGCGCCTCCAGGCGTCCACCCTCGTCCCTGAGCCGGGCCAGTCGCCCGCAGATCTGATCAGCGGTCACGGGGAATCCCAACAAGTCGGAATGGAGCGACCCGCACGAGAATCACGACGATCGGGCAGGGAGCCGGCGCGTCCCCCTCCCCGGGTTTGGGAAAAGATAAGGATCGCGCGGCGAAGGGCAAGGAGGGGCTCAAAGGTCCTCGTCGAGGGTGAGGAGGGTGGAGGCCGGGAGGCCGTGCAGCACCTCCATCGCCTCCTCCCTCGTCTTGAGCCGGCCGTCCACCTGGCGGCGGGTCAGCCACCTCAGGACCGCGCCGACCCGGGGCCCCGCCCCGATGCCGAGCACGGCCATCACGTCATGGCCGCTCAGGAGAGGGGCCGGAGCGATCAGGCGCTCCCCCTCGGCCTGCAGCATCTCCATCGCCCTCTCCACCCAGGGCTCCAGCCGCGCCGAGGCGAGGTCCGATGCCTCGCCCCCCGCGGCGCGCCTGTCGGCCAGCGCCAGCAGGCACAGGAGAGGCGTGTCCGACTTGACGAGGTGCAGCAGCCGGCGGAGCCCGCGCTCGCTGGCCTGAGGCTCGGCCGACAGAAGCGACAGGCGCAGGTGGCTGGCCACCAGCAGCTCGATGCGTCCCGCCTTGCGCGAGGGCATGCGGAGGCGGGCCAGAGCCCGGCGGGCCAGCTCGGCGGAGACCGTCTCGTGCCCGTGGAAGTGGGTCTGCCCCGACGCATCCGTCGTGCGGGTGGCCGCCTTGCCCGTGTCGTGCAGCAGCGCCGCCCATTTGACCATTTCCGCGTCCTCCAGGCCGGGCGGCCCCGTGAAGCCTGCCGGCGGCGGTCCGGCCTGGAGGGCGTCGGCCTCCTCCACGGCGCGCAGCGTGTGCTCCAGCGCGTCCCAGCGGTGCCATCGGTTCTGCGCCAGTCCCTCCAGCGGCGCCAGCTCGGGCAAGAGGCGCGTCAGCAGCCCCGCGTCGTGCAGGATGCGCGCGCCCGCCCCCGCCCGCGGGGCGGCCAGGATCAGCTCCATCTCCGCCAGGACGCGCTCGGCGGCGGCCCCGGCGATCGCCGCGGCCCGGCGTCCCATGGCGGCCCGCAGCTCCGCGTGCAGGACGAACCCGTCCAGGGTCACGGCCAACCGCACGGCGCGCAGCAGCCGGACGGGGTCCTCGTCCAGCGACTCCGGCGACACGTGCCGGATGGTGCGGGCGAGCAGGTCGGGCAGCCCTCCCGTGGGATCGATGATCGGCCCCTCGGGGGAGTCGAGCGGCGCGGCCAGAGCGTTGATGGTGAAGTCCCGGCGTGCCAGCTCCTCCCCCAGCCTGCCGCGGGGGAAGGAGGACACGTCCACCAGCCATTCGTCCACCGCGGTCCGGTAGGTGACCGGGGTCTTGCGCGAGAAGACCACCGGGTCGAACCGCGCGCGGCGCGCCAGCGAGGCGAGGAAAGGGGCCGGATCCCCTTCCACCAGGAGGTCCACGTCCACCGGCTCGCGGCCCAGGAGCCGGTCGCGCAGGTAGCCGCCGACGAGATAGACGCGGGAGCCGCTCCCGGCCGCCAGGCGGGCGAGCTCCTCGAGGAGAGGCTGCATCATGGCCACCTCCGCGACCATCATACCCGCGTGGCGGTGATGGCCCCAACCCCCGGCTCGCGGGCGAAGTCGAGCTGGTGCCTGGGCGTGAAGCCGGCCTCCACCGCCGCGCGGACCCGCGCCATCAGATGGTCGCGATCCTCCAAGGTGAGCCCCTCGGTGGGGACGGCGTCGCCGATGGTCACCTCGATGACGCCGGGGCGCACCGAGCGCCCACCCTTGGGAAGGACCGCGCGGCTGCCGCTCACGCTGATCGGGACGATGGGGCGCCCGCTGGCGATGGCCAGGACGAACCCCCCCTTCTTGAACGGGAGCAGGCGGCCGTCGGGGCTGCGGGTCCCCTCGGCGAACACCACGATGGACTGGCCGCGCGCCATGCGCCGCGCCGCTTCGTCCAGGCTCCGGAAGGCCTTCTCCCGGTCGCTGCGATCGATCTTGACGAACCCGGCCAGAGCCAGGGCCCAGCCGAACACCGGGATGGAGAAGAGCTCCTTCTTGGCGATGATCCGGTACTGTCCCGGCAGGGCCCGGATCAGCGCCAGGACATCGTAATGGCTCTGATGATTGGTGACGTAGAGCACCGGCCCGGCGGGGATCGACCCCCTGCCCGCCACGCGCACGGGCGCCCCGCTGGCCATCAGGATGGTCCAGGCCCAGGGCCGCGCGCACCACACCAGGGGGTTGCCGTTGGGGATCAGCAGGCATCCGGCGATGGCCAGCAGACCGAACACCAGCGTGGAGACGGCGAGCACGCAGAGGACCAGCAGGCGGCGCATGCGTGAGGATACCATGCCCTCCGCAGGCCCCTTCCGGGACCGCCGCCGGTGTGCGGTAGACTGCCCCGGTCATGCTGCGGGTGGGGATCGACACGGGAGGGACCTTCACCGACATCGTGATCGTCCGCGGCGGCGCGGTGGAGGTGTGGAAGGAACCCTCCACGCCCGCGGATCCCTCGGCCGCCATCCTGTCGGGTCTGCTCAAGGCGCTGGGCGGGGCGAGGCCCGACCACGACGCCCTGGTGGTGCACGGCTCCACGGTCGCCACCAACGCGCTGCTCGAAGGCAAGACGGCCCGCGTGGCCTTCGTCACCAACCGCGGCTTCGAGGACTTGCTGGAGATCGGCCGCCAGGCCCGCCCGGACCTGTACAATCTCGGCGCCGAGCGACCGGCCCCTCTCGCCCCTCGCGAGCTGAGGTTCGGCGTGGCCGGCCGTCTGTCGGCCGCGGCGCAGGAGCTCCAGCCGCTCGACGAGAGGGAGCTCTCCGACCTGGCCGCGGCGCTGGAGAGCCTGGGTGTCGAGTCGGCCGCCGTCTGCCTGCTGCACTCCTACGCCGAGCCGTCCCACGAGCGCCGGGCGGCGGCGATCCTGGCGGCGACGGGCATCCCGGTGTCCGCCTCCTGCGACCTGGTGCCGGAGCACCGCGAGTACGAGCGGGCCTCCACGGCCGCGGTGAACGCCGCCGTCGCGCCGGTGATGGCGCGCTATCTGGAGCGCCTGGCGCAGGCGCTGGCGCCCGGCGCCGGGCGGGAGACGGCGGGCCCGCGGCTGCTGGTGATGGGCTCCAACGGGGGCGCTCTCTCGGCGGCCGCGGCGGGCCGTGAAGCGGTGC
>DATEEA010000137.1:0-18815 GCA_035281445.1 Candidatus Polarisedimenticolia bacterium | reverse complement strand
CGGCTCTGGAGCTCGATGGTGCTGCTGTCCAGCGCCGGATGAAACCGTCCTTGATCCACGGCATCCATGAACGTGTTCACCGCACCACCAACGCACCACACTCGAAGGAGAAGACGATGTTGAAGGCAACGCTGTTGCGTCGCGCTCTGCTGTCGCTCGCCGCCGTGGCCGCGGCGGCGACCCTGGTCCCGGCCGCGGCCCTCGCCGCCGGCGATCACATGACCACCACGTTCGCCGGGGTAAAGGTCAACGGCGGCACCGTGTCCCACGCCGCCGACACCCTCACCCTGTCGGCCGACTTCAAGGTCCCCGACGCCCCGGCGCCGCACTGGCAGGTGGTGGACTCGAAGGGGAACGTCTACCTGCTGCAGCGCCTGGTCATCAAGGGGGACAAGCTGAACAAGACGATCACCCTCCCTTCGTACGTGAGCGACGTGGCCAAGGTGCAGATCTGGTGCGCCTGGGCCGAGGTGCTTCTGGGCGAGGCCTCGTTCCCCAAGGCCGTGATGGTCGCGGCGAAGTAGCCGGGCCGGGACAGGGAGGAACAACCATGAAGCTCAGGCCAGGCAAGGTGGCGGTGCTGCTCCTGCTCGCCGCCGCGGGCGGCACGGCGTCGCCGGCGGACAAGCGGGCGCTCACCCTGGACGACGCGCGCAAGGTCGCCCATGCCGCCGCGGCGGCGGCCCGGAGGAACAACGCCGGGGGCGCCATCGCCGTGGTGGACGACGGAGGGCATCTCGTCTACTTCGAGAGACTCGACAACACGTTCCCCGCGGGAGCGCCCGTGTCCATCGGCAAGGCGCGCACCGCGGCGACGTTCCGCCGCCCGACCAAGGACTTCGAGGAGGCGATCAAGAACGGGCGCGGCTCCCTGGTGGCGGTCATGGAGATGACCCCGCTCCAGGGCGGCGTGCCGATCATCGTGGACGGCCAGGTCATCGGGGCGATCGGCGTCAGCGGCGCGGCGAGCGCGCAGCAGGACGAGGAGATCGCCCGAGCGGCCGCCGCCGCGATCCTGTAGGAGGAGGGCGATGGCGCGCGACGGTTCGGCGTTCAGACGGTTGGTCACAAGAGCCCGCACGCTCATCGCCCTGCTCGCCCTGGCCGCGCCGCTCACCGCGGCGCGGCCCGGGGCGGGTGGGGCGGCCGGGGTGACCCACATCCCCGGCGCCGAGGTGGCCGAGGCGTTCCGCAAGGGGGTGCCGCTGCTGGAAGTGGACGGCTACAAGGTCCACGCCAGCCGCCGGGACGGGCCCGGACAGGCGGAGGTGCACGAGAAGGACACCGACATCCTCTACGTGCTGCAAGGGGCCGCCACCCTGGTGACCGGCGGCCGCGTGGAGGAAGCCGGACGGACCGCTCGGGAGGAGATCCGCGGCCCGTCGATCGCCGGAGGCGTGAGCCGGGTGGTGGCCGCCGGCGACGTGGTGGTGGTCCCCGCGGGAGTGCCGCACTGGTTCAAGGACGTGCGCGGACCGCTCACCTACTACGTCGTGAAGGTGCGGTCGTGAGGCGGCCGGCGTGGCGGGCCGCGATGCTGGCTGCGGGGTGCGGACTGGCCGCTTTGTCCGCCGCCGCAGCGGCGCCCGCGGGCGGGCCGGAGCCGCTCCCCCGCACCGCGGCGGGGGCCAGCCTGGACCTGACCACCCGGGACGGCCTGGCCGCCGTGCGCGGCCGCTGGCGGTACGCCGACGCGAAGCTGTCCGGGACCGACTTCCCCTCCCCGGGCCCGGACGGCAAGCCGGCGGGCCCGCCGCGAGCCACCTACGAGCTGACCCCCAGGCCGGGGGAGGCGTCGTTCGACCAGGCGGCATGGGAGACCATCGATCCGGAGAGCCTTCCCGGGCGCCGCGCCGGCGGCAGGGTCTGCTTCAACTGGTACCGCCTCACGGCCACTGTGCCGGAGACGATCGGCCGCTTCGGCGTCGCCGGCTCCACCATCGTCCTGGAGATCGTCGTGGACGACTACGCCGAGGTGTGGGTGGACGGCCGCCTGGAGCGCGAGCTGGGCCAGAGCGGCGGGACGGTGATCGGAGGCTTCAACACGCCCAACCGGGTGGTGGTGGCGCGCGGCGCCGAGCCCGGGCAGGCGCTCGACATCGCCGTGTTCGGCATCAACGGCCCGATCTCGGCGGCCCCGCCGAACTACATCTGGGTGCGATCCGCGCGGCTGGATTTCCATCCCCCCGACCCTCCCGCCGCGGACGGCGCCGTGCTGAGGCTGTCCCCGGAGATCGACCAGGTGGTCCCCCCGGGAGCGGCGCTGGAGAAGCTGGCGGGAGGGTTCACCTTCACCGAGGGGCCGGTGTGGCTTCCGGACGGGTCGCTGCTGTTCAGCGAGCCCGACCGCAACCGCATCCACCGCTGGAGCCCGGACGGCCTGGTTTCGGTCTACAGGGCGCCCAGCGGGTACGATGGGGCAGACATCGCTCTGTACCGCCAGCCCGGCTCCAACGGCCTGACCCTCGACGGGGAAGGGAGGCTGGTGATCTGCGAGCACGGCAACCGGCGCGTCACCCGGCTGGAGAAGGACGGCAGCGTCACCGTGCTGGCGGACCGCCACCAGGGGCGCCGGCTCAACAGCCCCAACGACATCGTGCGTGCATCGGACGGCGCCCTGTACTTCAGCGATCCTCCGTTCGGGCTGCCGAAGGGCCACGACGATCCGGCCAGGGAGCTGCCGTTCTCGGCGGTCTTCAGGCTCAAGGACGGCCGCCTCGACCCGATCGTGACCGACCTGGCCGGCCCCAACGGCGTGGCCCTCTCCCCCGACGAGAAGCACCTCTACGTCGGCAACTGGGACCTGGGGCGCAAGGTGGTCATGCGCTATCCCCTGCTGCCGGGCGGGGCCGTGGGGCCCGGAGAGGTCTTCTTCGACGCCACTCCTGAGCCGGGGGATCAAGGCATCGACGGGGTCAAGGTGGACGCCGCCGGCAACGTGTTCGTCTCCGCTCCGGGAGGCATCTGGGTGGTCTCTCCGCAGGGCCGGCGTCTGGGGGTCATCCGCGGCCCCGAGCCTGCACACAACTTCGCCTTCGGCGGCTCCGACGGGCGGACGCTCTACGTGACGGCGCGCACGGGGCTCTACCGCATCCGGATGGAGGTGGGAGGGGCGGCACCGGCCCCGGCTGCGGCCGGGGCCCGGCCGGTCATCGAGCGGCTCGATCCGCGCCTGGACCGCGTGCTCGCGCCCCAGGCCACGCTGGAAACCATCGCCCGGGGGCACCGCTGGGTCGAGGGCCCGGCCTGGAACCCTCTGGAGGAGTTCCTGGCGTTCTCCGACATCCCGGCCAACGCCATCTTCCGCTGGAAGGAAGGAGGGCCGGCGTCGGTCTGGATCGCTCCCAGCGGCTACTCGGGACCCGCGCCGTTTCCCGGGCGCGAGCCGGGCTCCAACGGCCTGCTGTTCGACCGGCAGGGGCGGCTTATCGTGTGCGAGCACGGAGACCGGCGCCTCGCCCGGCTGGAGCCGGACGGGGCCAGGACGGTGCTGGCCGATCGCTACCGCGGCAGGAGGCTCAACAGCCCCAACGACGTGGCGGCGGGGGCCGACGGCGGGCTCTACTTCACCGACCCGCCGTTCGGGCTGCCCGGGACCTTCGACGACCCGGCCCGGGAGCTTCCTTTCAGCGGCGTCTACCGCTTGACCCCCGGTGGGGAGCTCACGCTGCTCACATCGGAGCTGGAGGCACCCAACGGCCTGGCTTTCTCGCCCGACGGGAAGACACTGTATGTCTCCAACGCCTCGCCCCGGCGCGCCGTGTGGATGGCTTTCCCCGTCCGCGGGGACGGCACACTGGGAGAGGGACGGGTGCTGGCCGACGCCACGCCCCTGGTCCGCCCGGAGACGGGGCTCCCCGACGGCATCAAGGTGGACGCCGCCGGGAACCTCTTCACCGCCGGACCGGGCGGCCTGCACATCCTCTCCCCGCGCGGAGAGAGACTCGGCCTGATCCGCTTCGACGGGCCTGTGTCCAACTGCGCCTGGGGAGCGCCCGGAGAGCTCTACATCACCGCCGGCACCTCGGTGCACCGGCTCAAGCTGGCCCCCTCGCCCGCCGGCTCGACGGCCGCCGCGCGCTGAGGCGGGCGGCGCCTCCGCCGCCGTCCTAACCTGAAGGCAGCCCCGCAGGAGGCCGGCCCATGACGGCGGAGTCCTTTCTGCGCCTGCTCCTCGCCCTTCAGGGGATCTACTACCTCCTCACCGGGATCTGGCCCCTGGTCGACATCGCCTCGTTCCAGGCGGTCACCGGTCCCAAGCAGGATCTCTGGCTGGTCCGGACGGTGGGGGTGCTGGTGGCCGTGATCGGAGGCTCGCTCCTGGCAGCGGCCCGAGGGTGCCAGGAGCCGGGCGCCGCGGTGCTGCTGCTGGCCGCCGGCTCGGCCCTCGGACTGGCGGCCATCGACGTCCGCTACGCCCTCACCGGCGTCATCTCCCCGGTCTACCTGGCGGACGCGGCGGCGGAGCTGGGGATCGCCGCGGCCCTCTCAGCGGCGGCGTGGCACAGGCGGCGCAGGCGGCTTCGCTGAAAACCGCTCCCGGATCGACGGGATGGTGGTACGGTAAAGGGCCATGGGACCGCCCTCTTCGCCGCCCCGCTGGCGGGGCCGGGCCGCATCGCTCGCGCCGGCGGCCTGCCTCGCCGCCCTGCTCGCCGCCGCGCCCGCTCTTGCGGCCGCCGCTCCCGCCGATCCGCCCGATCCATCCCGGCAGCCGAGGGTCCTCACCCCCGAGGAGTATCTGCGCAAGGCCGACGAGCTGATCGCCGACGACCACTTCGACGCCTCGGCCACGGCCCACTTCAAGGTCAAGACCGACGACCCGCGCTTCGTGCCGAAGGCCGCCGCCGACTTCCTGGAATCGTTCCGGGAGGCCTTCGATTCGTTCTGGACCGGCCGGATCGAGCTGAAGCCGTACGAAGGGGTGTCCAGGATCTATCTGTTCTACTCGCGCTTCAAGTACAAGCAGCTCCTTCCCGAGGCGGAGGAAGGGCTGGAGTCGATCGGGCACTACCGCGAGGGGTACGACACGGTGGCCCTGCACACCGACTCCGTGGGGCTGCCGTACCTGCCCGACCTCCTGGTCCACGAGGCGGCGCACCAGCTCGTCTCCAAGCGCCTCTATGAAGGAAGCTACGGGCCGTCGCTGTGGGTGGGAGAGGGGCTGGCTTCCTACTTCGGGTTCATGGAGCGGACTCTCAAGGGCGACTTCGCCGCCGGCTCGATCGGCGGCAAGAACGTCTGGCTCTTCAAGCCGCCGGCCAGGCAGGCCAAGGGGCTCGGCGGCGAGGTCCTCGGCCGGTACGTCGCCTCGCTCCGCCGCAAGGAGGCCCTGCCCGTGGAGAGGGTCATGGAGATACGGGACCAGGCCGAGTTCTACGGCGGGGACAAGGCGGCCGACCATTACGCCGCGAGCTGGCTGCTGGTCCACTTCCTCCTGCACGGCCGCGACGGCGCCCTGGCCGAGCCCTTCGCCAGGTACCTGCGCCACGAGATCGAGACCGGAGGCGACGTGGACGACTTCTACCGCATCCTCGGCATGGAGCCGGCCGCGCTCCAGTCCGCCTTCGAGGCCTACGTCCGGAGGCTCTGAGGTCATCCCCCCGCCCCGGGCCCGCGGAGCCCGGCCGGCGAGCTCCCCGGAGGCTCAGGCCGGCTCGGTGACGCGCTCCGGATGGCGGGTCTCCTGCCGGGCGCCGGCGGCGTCCTCCAGCAGCGGCGCGGCCAGGGCGGTCCATCCGGTCTGGTGGCTGGCCCCCACGCCACGCCCCGAGTCGCCGTGGAAGTACTCGTAGAAGAGGACGAGGTCCTTCCAGTGCGGATCGGCGGCGTACCGGGGGTCGGTGCCGTGGCAGGGCCTCCTGCCGTCCGGGCCGGGAAGGAAGATCCCCGAAAGGCGCCGGGCCAGCTCGCGGGAGACCTCCTGGAGGTTCATCCAGCGGCCCGATCCCGTGGGGCACTCCACTTTGAGGGCGTCGCCGTAGAAGTGGTGGTAGCGCTCCAGGGCCTCCACCAGGAGGAAGTTCAGCGGGAACCAGACGGGGCCTCTCCAGTTGGAGTTGCCGCCGAAGACCCCCGAGCTCGACTCCCCGGGGACGTAGTCCACGCGGTACTCCCGCCCTTCCGCACGGAAGATGTAGGGATGCGCCTCGTGCACCTTGGACACCGACCGGATGCCGTGAGGGGACAGGAACTCGTTCTCGTCCAGCACGTACCGCAGCACCCTCTCCAGGCGCTCCCGGGAGGGGATGGCCAGGAGCCGGTGGCCGTGGTCCCTCTCGGCGAAAGCGACGTGCCGGCCGAGATCCGCTCGGTGATCCAGGAACCAGTCCATGCGCTTCCGGAAGCCAGGGAGCCGATCGATGATCTCCTGCTCCAGCACCTCCACCGCGAACAGAGGGACGACGCCGACCAGCGACCTGACCCTCAGGGGGATGGAGGTCCCGTCCACGTGGAGGCGGTCGTAGTAGAAGCCGTCCTGCTCGTCCCACAGGCCCGCCCCGTCCAGGGTGTTCATGGCGTCGGTGATGGCCACGAAGTGCTCGAAGAACTTGGAGGCCATGTCCTCGGACGCGGGGTCCCCTTCGGCCAGCTCCAGGGCCATGGAGAGCATGGTGGTGCAGTAGAAGGCCATCCAGGCGGTGCCGTCGGCCTGCTCCAGGTGCCCTCCCGTGGGCAGGGGCTGGGAGCGGTCGAAGACCCCGATGTTGTCCAGCCCCAGGAAGCCCCCCGAGAAGATGTGCCGGCCGTGGAGATCTTTCCTGTTCACCCACCAGTTGAAGTTCAGCAGCAGCTTCTGGAAGACCCTGGACAGGAAGACCCGGTCGCGCCGCCCGCGGGGGGCGGTCATCTTGTACACGCGCCAGGCGGCCCAGGCGTGCACCGGCGGGTTCACGTCGGAGAACGCGAACTCGTAGGCGGGGATCTGCCCGTTGGGGTGCATGTACCATTCCCGCAGGAAGAGCACGAGCTGATCCTTGGCGAACCTGGGGTCGAGGCGGGCGAAGGGGATCATGTGGAAAGCCAGGTCCCACGCGGCGTACCAGGGGTACTCCCATTTGTCGGGCATGGAGATGACGTCGCGGTTGTACAGATGCTGCCAGTCGTGGTTGCGCCCGCGCCTGCGCGAGGCAGGAGGCGGAGGCTGACCTGGGTCTCCCTCCAGCCAGTCCTTCACCACGTAGTGGTAGAACTGCTTGCTCCACAGGAGCCCCGCGTGCGCCTGACGGTGCACGAGCCTTTCCTCCCGGCTCATCCCCGCGGGCGCCAGCTCGGCGTGGAAGGCGTCGGCCTCGGCCCGCCGGCGGCCGAAGGTCTCCTCGAAGCCGGGGCCGAAGGGATCGGCCGAGGCCTCCTCCCTGGCGGCCAGCCTCAGCCGCACCGTCACCTCGGCTCCCGCCGGGACGTTCAGGACGAACCAGGGCGCGGCCTTCGTCCCCCGGCCGTGGGGCGACACGGCCGCCCTCTCCGCGGCGACGACGCGGCGATGGAAGGCGTCCTTCACGTAGGGGGAGGCTCCGGGGACGCCGAAGAGCCTCTCTGTGTTGGTCTCGTTCTCGGTGAAGAGGACCTCGGGGGCGGCTCCGCCTGGCGGAGCCTCCACGTCGAGCCGGTAGGCCCCCAGGTCGGGATGGACGGCGTCGAGGCCTCCGTCCCGCAGGTCGATCGAGGGCTTCGTCGTGCAGCCCTCGCCGCGGCAGTCCCACGACCAGGTGTTGCGGAACCAGAGGGTCGGAAGCAGGTGCAGGGTCGCGGCCTCGGGTCCCCTGTTGGCGACGGTGATCCGGATGAGCAGGTCCTCGGGAGAGGCCTTGGCGTACTCGGCGAGCACGTCGAAGTAGCGGCTCCCGTCGAAGGCCCCGGTGTCGGCCAGCTCCAGCTCCGGCTCGTGGCGGCCGCGCCGGGCGTTGTCGTGCGCCAGGCGGGCGTAGGGGAACTCCGACTGGGGGTACTTGTACAGCGCCTTCATGTAGCTGTGGGTGGGGGTGGAGTCGAGGTAGTAGTAGCACTCCTTCACGTCCTCGCCGTGGTTCCCCTCGGGGCCGGCCAGGCCGAACAGCCGCTCCTTGAGGATCGGGTCGCGCCCGTTCCACAGCGCCAGGGCGAAGCAGAGCCGGCACTGCCGGTCGGTGACGCCGAGAAGCCCGTCCTCCCCCCAGCGGTAGGCGCGGCTGCGCGCGTGATCGTGCGGGAAGTAGTCCCAGCACTCGCCGTGCTCCGAGTAGTCCTCCCGCACCGTGGCCCACTGCCGCTCCGACAGGTAGGGCCCCCACCGCTTCCAGTTCCTGCGGCGCGCCGACTCCTCGGCCAGCCGCGCCGCCTCCGCTCCGCTCTTCACGCGCATGGTCGCCTCCCCATCACTCCGATAACAAGACGGCGTGCCCGTCGGGGTCCCTCAACAGCGCCCCCAGGCGGAACCCCAGGCCGCCGTCGGGGAGCGTCACCTCGCCCGGGGAGATCCACGACCCGCCCGCCTTGCGGGCGGCCCGGGCGTCCTCCTCCACGGCGTCGGATTCCATCCGCACCTGCCAGTGCCACAGGTCGGCGCTCCTCGAGTCGGGCGGGTACGGATGCCCGTCGGAAGGAGCAAGGTACTCCAGAAGCTCGACTCCGGGACCCTTCGAGGCGCGCAGCGCGGTGATCCGGAGCCGGGCGCCGAAGACGCCGTTGAGATGCTCCTGCTCCACGCCGTGGTTCTCGCTCTCGCCGGCCACCCGCATCCCCAGGGTCCGGCCGTAGAAGGACAGGCTGGCGGCGGTGTCCTCCACCACGATGGCCGTGTGATCGATGCCCAGGAAGAGCCGGCCGCGCGCCTGCCGCCAGCGCGGGTCCCCCTTGCCCGCGGGGAAGGCGATCACCTCCAGCACGTGGCCGTCGGGGTCCTTGAAGTAGAAGGCCTCGATGCCTCCGGCTGCGGGGTTCCAGTCGGGCAGGCGCTGAGGCCCGGTGGAGACGAAGCGCACCCCGGCCGAGCGCAGCCGCGTGAAAGCCTCGGCCATGTCGCTCACCACGATGGCGATGTGCTGGAACCAGCGGTCGTGGCTGCGCCAGACGGAGGGGATGGGGCGCCCCTGCGGAGCCAGGTACTCGGTCAGCTCCAGCAGCTCCTCTCCCAGTCTCAGGGTCACCACGCGGGCCCTCGCTCCGAACAGGCCTTGCAACCTTTCCAGCCCGGGTCCGGACACCTCCCTGTCGGCGACCCGGGCGAAGCCGAGCACCTCGGTGAAGAAGGCGGCCGAGCGATCCACGTCCGAGACGGTCATCCCCACCGTCTCCACCGACCGGACGGCGCCGGAGGCCTCCGCGGCGAAGAGGGCCGCCATCAGCGCGCAGAGCGGCGCCGCCACGAGGCAGGGGCCGGATCTCCCTCTCATCGCAGGCGCTCCAGCAGGTGGTCGCCCACCCTCAGGGCGTTGGCCATGATGGTGAGCGCCGGGTTCACCGCCGCGCTGGAAGGGAAGAAGCCGGCGTCCACGACGTAGAGGTTGTCCACCTCGTGGGCCCGGCAGTGCACGTCGAGCACGGAGGTCCCGGGGTCGCGCCCGAACCGCAGCGTCCCGTTCTGGTGGGCGACGGCAGCCAGAGGGAGCCGCTGTCCCACGAAGAGCTGCCGCGGCAGCAGGTGCGACTCGCAGCCGATCCCCTTGAGCAGGCTCTTGAGCTTGGAGCGCAGGCGCTCGTGCCCTTCCAGGTTGTTGGGCTTGTAGGAGAGCACGATCTCGCCGTGGCGGTTCAGCGTGACCCGGTTGTCGGGGTCGGGGAGATCCTCCGAGGTCAGCCAGAAGTCCAGCGAGTGCCTGGCCAGCGCCTCCAGCGTCATCCCCGGCACGAAGGGAGGCGCGCCCGCCGACAGGGTGCTGGCGTCCATCTTCCCCACGAAGGAGATGTGCCCCATGGGATGAGGCCATTCCTTGGAGCCGAAGTAGAAGTCGTTCAAGGCGAGCGTCTTCTGGAAGACCGTGGGGTTCTCGGTGGTGGAGATGGCCAGGAGCACCCCGTTGATGTGCCCCATGTAGTGCCTCCCCACCATCCCCGAGCCGTTGGCCAGGCCCTGAGGATGGCGATCGTTGGCCGACCGCAGAAGCAGCGCGGCCGAATTGATGGCCCCGCACGAAGCCACCACGATGCCGGCCGAGTACCTCTCCAGGGCGCCGCCGCGGCGCACCACCACGCCGGTCACCTCGCGCCCCGACAGGCTGGTCTCCAGCCGCTCCACCAGGGCGTCGGTGAGAAGGGTCACGTTGGGGCGGGCCAGGGCCGGATCCACGCAGATGGTCTGGGCGTCCGCCTTGGCCCCTATCAGGCACGGATGCCCGTCGCAGGTGCCGCAGCGGATGCAGCGGCTGGTGCGAGGGGATCCTTCGTCGAGCATCACCCCCAGCGGCACGTGGAACGGGCGCAGCCCCATCGCCGCCAGGTCGTCGCTGAGCTTCTGGATGCGCGGCTCGTGGCTCACCGGCGGGTGCGGGTAGGGGCCGGAGGAGGGAGGATCGGTGGGGTCCTCGCCGCGCTCACCGTGCACCTGGTAGAGCGCCTCGGCCTGCGCGTAGTAGGGCTCCATCTCCTCGTAGGGGATGGGCCAGGCCGGGGAGACGCCGCCGGCGTGGCGCAGCTCGCCGAAGTCCTCCCGCCGCATCCGGAAGAGCGCCGCCCCGTAGAACTTGGTGTTCCCCCCGACGAAGTAGTTGGTGTGAGGGTGGAGCTTCCTGCCGTCCTTGTCCCACCAGACATCCCTGGTGTTGTAGCGGGCCTGCACGTGGACCGCCCTGGTGTCCCAGTTCTCCTTCTCGCGGGGGACGTACCCGCCCCGCTCCAGCAGCAGGATGCGCCGGCCCGCCGGGGCCAGCCTGTGGGCGAGCGTGCCCCCGCCGGCTCCTGTGCCGATGATGATCACGTCGTAGTGGTCGTCGGATGCCATCCCTGCCTCCTCAGGCGTTGGTCGCCAGGCTGCGATGCCCGCAACGGAAGATGCACCGGGCGGCGCCCCGGTGGTCCAGCTTGGCGCAGTGCACGCGCGCCGCGCCGCGCACGCGCACGAACAGCTCGGCGGCGGCCATCATGGCCATCGGAGGGACCACCGCGTAGATCCAGAAGGCGTCCCAGCGCCCGGCCAGGAGCGCCGAGCCGAAGCTGCGCGCCGGGTTCATGCTCATCCCCGACAGGGGCGCCTCGAAGGTGATGTACAGAGCCACCAGCGCGGCCGCCACCACCGGCGTGGCGCGCTCCGAGCGGGGAGAGCTCGAGGCGGCCAGGATCGAGAGCATCAGGAAGAAGGAGATGGCCGCCTCCCCCGCCACGGCGGTCCTCCCGCCGGCCGGCCCCGGCAGCGTCGCCGCGAACATCACCCAGGGGTGCGCCAGCGGGCCGGACAGCAGCAGCGCCAGCGCCCCCATCCCCGCGGCCGCGCCGAAGAACTGCGCCAGCACGTAGAACAGGGCATCGGCGCCCCCGATCCTCCCCAGACGCCAGAAGGCCAGGGTGACCGAGGGGTTGATGTGCGCGCCCGACCGGCGTCCCCAGGGGGAGGTGATGAGCAGCAGGGCCGTGGCCCCCATGGCCAGCCCCATGAGGGCCCGGCGCGGCAGCGCCGCGTCGATCGCCGCGCGCAGCGGCGAGCCGGGGTGCTCCAGGAGCGTCGTGAAGGCCCCCGCCGACACCATGAACAAGCCGAGCCCGGCCGCCTCCATGAGGTACTCGGGCCAGTGCCGGCGCAGCGCCGAGGGCATGGGTCAGGCTCCCTGGCTCAAGGTGATGACGTTCTTGATGCCCCGCGCGCGACCCACCAGGAGGTCCTGGTGGTCCTCGATCCCGTGCCGCCCGGTGATGAGGGAGCGCACCGCGGCCGGCCACTTGGAGGCGAACGCCTGCAGGTCCCTGATGGCCGTCCGGTAGGTCTCGCGTCCCGCGTTGACCGTCCCGAGGACCACCTGGTTCTTGAGGACCAGGTTGCGCATGAGCAGATCGGTGTCCAGGGGGACGGGGCCCTTGCGGCCGGGGACGCCGGTGAAGAGGAAGACACCGTTGGCCCCCAGCACTTGCATGACCTCGAAGGCGACGCGCGACGCGCCGACGGCTTCGTACACCACGTCGATGGAGCCGGCCATCTCGGCCAGGCGCGCAGGCGGGGTCCGATCCGACGACACGTAGGTGGCGCCGATGGCCGAGACGAGCTCGGACTTGTCGTTGGGAGCCGGCGTCCGGGAGTACACGTACGTGGCGAACCCCGCGTGACGCAGGGCCATCGCGCCGAGTAGGCCCACCGGCCCCGCTCCCAGCACCACCGCGGTGCGGCAGTGCCCCGGCTGGTCGCCGTGGCCGGGAGGGCAGCCCCAGGGGAGCCGCCGCTGCACGTGCCAGAGCTGGGCCAGCGCCTTCTCGGCGATGGTGAGCGGCTCCACCAGCACGGCGACGTCCCGCAGCGATTCGGGGACCACGTTCATCACCGCCTGGTCGTCCACCACCACCTCGGTCATGAAGCCGTGGGCTTCCTTGATGCCTCGCTCGGTGAAGTCCCCCGTGAAGCAGAAATCGGGACGACCCTCGCGGCAGGCCCGGCAGTGAGCGTGAAGGCAGCCCCGCCGCACCATCGGCACGGCCAGGTCGCCGACCTTGATCCCCTCCACCTCCGGACCGACCTCCACCACGCGTCCCAGCGACTCGTGCCCGATGACCAGCGTCTCGCTCCCCGGGGGCGGGGTGCCGTACTGGAACGCGCAGATCTCCCGGTCGGTGCCGCAGACGCCGGCCTCCAGCATCCGGAGCCTGACCTGGGTGGCGGACTGCAGCCGGGGCTCGGCGTGCTCGACGATCTCGACCCGGCGGCCCGCGGGCCGGACGGCGATGGCCTTCATGCGATGACCTCCTCCAGAGTGCGGGCCGCGTCACGCGGCGGTTCGGGTGGTGGGATGCCCTCGCCGGCCCGGGGGTTTCGGCGTAACCCTGCCCGCCTCCCCGGCATCGCAGACGGCATGACCGACCTTTCCGCTTCCCCCATGCCTCCCGGCGGCGCCGAGTGGCTCGAGCCCGACGGCCTGGGAGGGTTCGCCTCCGGGACCGTCTCGGGCCGGCGGACCCGCCGCTACCATGCGGTCCTTCTGGCTGCGACCGGCAGGGGCCGGTTCGTCCTGGTCAACGGCTTCGATGCCTGGGTGGCCACCCCAGCCGGGACCTTCCCCATCTCCACGCAGCGCTACGCCCCGGGGGTGGACCATCCGGCCGGCGCGGCGCACCTGGCGGCGTTCCAGGCGGAGCCCTGGCCCCGATGGACCTTCCGGCTCCCCGGCGGGACAGTGGTCGAGCAGCAGCTCCTGGCGCGGCCCGGGACGGCGGCCACGGCCCTGTCGTGGGCGCTGCGCGGGCCGGCCCCCGGGACGGCCGAGCTGCGGGTGAGGCCGTTCCTGTCCGGCCGCGACTACCACGCCACGCACCACGAGAACGGCGCCTTCCGGTTCGAGACGGAGAGGGGCGAGGGGACGGCGGCCTGGAGGCCGTACGATGGAGTCCCCGGCGTCCGGGCCCGCTTCGGCGGCCGCTTCGAGCCCTCCCCTCTCTGGTATCGATCGTTTCTCTACGAGCACGAGCGGGCCCGCGGCCTCGACGACACCGAGGACCTGGCCTCTCCCGGCGAGATCGTGTTCGATCTGCGGCGGGGAGAGGCGGTCCTGCTGCTGGAGGCGCTCGGCGGCGCGGGAGAGCCGCTCCCGGAGGCTCCCGCGGCGTCGATCCTCCGGCAGTGGCGCGATCAGGAGGGCGCCCGCCGGGCAGCGCCGGGGGATCGGCTCGGCCGCTCCGCCGGCGCCTACCTGGTGCGATCGTCGGGACGCCGGACCATCGTGGCCGGCTATCCCTGGTTCACCGACTGGGGACGCGACACCTTCATCGCGCTGCGCGGACTCTGCCTGGCGACCGGCCGGCTCGACGAGGCGCGGGAGATCCTGGTGTCGTGGGCGCCGGCCGTCTCGGAGGGGATGCTGCCCAACCTCTTCCCCGACTCCGGGGCGGCGCCCGAGTACAACGCCGTGGACGCCTCGCTCTGGTACGTGGTGGCCGCGGGCGAGTACCTCAGGGCCGCCGAGGCGGCCGGCGATCCGCCCACCGGAGCCGAGCGCTCCGCGCTTCACGGCGCCATGGAGGCGATCCTGGAGGGGTATTCGCGCGGGACGCGCTACGGGATCCGCGCCGGCGACGACGGGCTGCTGGCGGCCGGCGCCGCGGGGGTGCAGCTCACCTGGATGGACGCACGGATCGGCGACTGGGTGGTGACCCCGCGGATCGGCAAGCCGGTGGAGGTGCAGGCTCTCTGGCTCAACGCTCTGGCCGAAGGGACGGCCCTCTCCTCGAAGTGGCGGGCGCCGCTGGCGCTGGGACGGGCGTCGTTTCCCGAGCGGTTCTGGAACGAGGAGGGAGGATGCCTCCACGACGTGGTGGACGACCGCCACGTCGCGGGGAGAGTGGATCCCTCGTTCAGGCCCAACCAGATCTTCGCCGTGGGCGGGCTGCCGATGGCGCTGCTGGAAGGGCCCCGGGCCCGGCGCCTGGTGGACAACGTCGCCGCGCGGCTGCTCACCCCTCTCGGGCTGCGATCGCTCGCCCCCGGGGAGCCGGGCTACGCCCCCCGCTACGAGGGAGGGCCGCGCGAGCGGGACGCCGTCTACCACCAGGGGACGGTCTGGCCCTGGCTGATCGGCCCGTTCGTGGAGGCCTGGGTCCGCGTGCGCGGCGGGGGAGCCGTCGCGCGGGCCGAGGCGCGCAGACTCTTCCTGGAGCCGCTGCTCTCGCATCTCGACGCGGCCGGCCTGGGCCATCTTCCCGAGATCGCCGACGCCGATCCGCCTCACGCGCCGCGGGGCTGCCCCTTCCAGGCCTGGTCGCTGGCGGAGGCGCTGCGGCTGGACCGGATCGTGCTGAGAGCCGTGGATGAGAACGAGGCCCGCGTGCCGGCGCGGACACCCCGCGCGCGCAGGGGGGCCCAGGCAGGATGAGCGCCCGCCGGCCCGGCCCAGCCGGCCGCGCGAGGGGCGCGTGGTAGGATTCCGTGCCATGAGCCAGCAAGCGCCCGATCGGCCGGTGCCGGGACAGGACGACGCAGAGTCGTCCCTGGTGGAGTCGCTGCGGCGCGGCGACGAAGACGCCTTCGAGAGGCTGGTGCGGGGGCACGGCGCCAGGATGCTGGCGGTGGCCCAGAGGTACCTCGGCCGGGGCGAGGACGCCAGGGACGCGGTGCAGGAGGCGTTCATCGCGGCGTACCGATCGATCGGGTCGTTCCAGGGTCACGCGTTGCTGTCCACGTGGCTGCACCAGATCACGGTCAACGCGTGCCTGATGCGGATCCGGTCCAGGAAGCGCCGGCCGGAGGAATCGATCGACGACCTGCTCCCCAGGTGGCAGGAGGACGGCCACCACGTCGTGCAGCCCAGGGACTGGAGCCCGGGCGGCGAGGAGAGACTTCAATCCAAGGAGACCTGCGCGTTCGTCCGGCAGTGCATCGATCGGCTGCCGGAGAGCTACCGCACGGTGATCCTGCTGAGGGACATCGAGGACATGGACACCAGGGAGACAGCCAGGCTCCTGGGCATCACCGAGAGCGGAGCCAAGGTCAGGCTGCACCGCGCCCGGCAGGCGCTGCGGGAGCTGCTGGACGAGCGTTTCGGGAGAGGCGGGCGATGATCACGTGCAGGACCTTCGTCGAGTTCCTGATGGAGTACCTCAGCGGCGCGCTCCCCTCCGATCAGCTCGACCGGTTCGAGGAGCACCTCGCCATGTGCTCGGCGTGCGTGGCCTACATGAAGACGTACGAGCAGACCGTCCGCCTGGGAAAGGCCGCCTTCGAGGCCGAGAAGGGATCGGTCCCCGCCGACGTGCCCGAGGACCTGGTGCAGGCGATCCTGGAAGCCCGCCGCCGCCGGGACTGACCGTCCCTTTGCCTCAATCGCGCCGGCCGCCCGGCCGGACCGGCTTCCGCTCCCCCATCCCCGCCGCCTCCAGCATCAGGTGGAAGAGCGCGTGCTGCTCCACCACGCCGCGGAACAGCCGCGAGCCGGCGCCTCCGGCGTAGACGGGGACGTCCTCCCCCGCGTGCGACTCGGACCCCAGTGGGACCATGGCCCGCTGCCGGTACTCCGGCGACGCGGTGTCTTCCTCCTGCCCTGAGACGCCCTTGGTCTCCCCCGGCTGCTCGGCGCCCGGCCCGTTGGCGTACCCCAGGGTCGTGTAGGGCCGGCCGCCGGCGTCGCCTGCCAGCCCCTCCCCTTCCCGCACGTACCCCAGGATCGGGTTCCCCCGCACCGGGTGCCCGCCGATGGTCATCACGTGGCTGTGATCGGCGGTGACCACCACCAGGGTGTCCTTCGGATCGGTCATCCGCCGCGCCGCCTCCACCGCCGCGGCGAAGGCGATGGTCTCGTCGAGCGCCCTGTAGGCGTTGTTGACGTGATGGGCGTGATCGATCCGCCCTCCCTCCACCATGAGGAAGAAGCCCTCCGGATTGCGGCGGAGGATCTCGATGGCCCGCTCGGTCATCCTGGCCAGCGAAGGCTCCCCGCCCTTGTCGCGCCCGCGATCGGCCTCGTATTCCATGTGCGATCGCTCGAACAGGGCCAGGAGGTGATCGGTGCGGGACGTGTCCAGGGCCTCGAGCTGCTCCCGGTTCCAGACGTAGGCGGAGCGGGGGAACCGCCGCGTCCACTCCGCCGTGAGATCCCGCCCGTCCTTGCGGTGCCCTTTCTGGAGCGGGTCCTCGTGGTCGGCGGCCGACTCGGGGAGGAAGGCCCCCCGTCCCCCACCCATGGCCACCTCCAGGCCGTCGCCGGGCCTTCCTTCCCACTCCACGAGCTGGCGGGCGATGTCCCGGGCGCCGGCCGCCGCGTCGGCGGCGGGCACCTCCGCGTCGCTCTCCCAGCCGCGGTCCGGGGAGTGCGCGTAGCAGGCGGCCGGCGTGGCGTGGGTCAGCCGCGCCGTGCTGACCACCCCCGTGGAGCGGCCGCGGGCCTCGAACAGCTCCAGCAGCGTGGGGAGCGACCGCTGGGGAGCGAAGCGCGCCGCCCCGGCGGCGGTCACCGCGGCGGAGTCCATGGAGAGGACGGCGTCGGCGGTCTTCACGCCGGTCACCATCGCGGTGATGGTGGAGGCCGAGTCGGGGACCTGCCTGTCGACGCTGTACACCTTGGCCAGGGCGACGAAGGGAAGCCGCTCGAAGTGAAGGAGGTTCTCCTCCCCCGTGCCGCCGCGCCGCTGCCCTTCCAGGATGCGGGCCGCGGTCACCGTGGAAAGGCCCATCCCGTCCCCCACGAACAGGATCACGCTGCGGGCCGTCCCCTCCCCCTCTCCCGGCGAGACCGCTCTGCGGACCGCCTCCCGGCCGCTCTCCATCCAGGCGTCGCGCCCGGGATCCTGGACGGCCGGGACGGCCGGCCCCGCCGTGGCGAGGGCCGCCGCCGCGGCGGCCAGCAAGGCGAGTCTCCTTGGTGTGATCATCGGTCCTCCCTCCTCGCGGCGCTTCCGCCCGAGGCGAACCGCGGCAGCGCCGCGAAGACCAGAGCGGCGGCCGCCAGCACCGCCGCGATCCAGGCAAAGCCGCGTCCGATGCCGGTCTGCGCCGCGAGCAGCCCGGCGGCGATCGGTCCGGCGGCGTGGCCCACGTCCATGATGGTGCCGAAGACGCCGTGCGCCGCGCCGTAGCGTTCCCGGCGCGCCAGGTCCGTGACCAGCGCCGCGGTGGACGAGGTGGTGACTGCCACCCCCAGGCCGTAGAGAGCGGCCACCGCCGCCAGGGCGGCGAAGGAGGTGACGCTCCCCACCGCCGCCAGCGCGGCGGCGGCCACCAGGAGCCCGGCCACGATCGGAGGGCGCCTGCCGATCCGGTCGGAGAGCGCCCCCATGATCGGCTTGCACAGCAGGGTGGTGGCGATCTGGGCGGCGAAGAGCCAGCCGATGGCCCCGGGGGAGAGCCCGGCCACCGTGGCCGCGTAGATGGGAAGGAAGGCGTCGAGGGCGCCCGTGGCCACGAACTGGATGGCCTCCACGAGGCTCGTGGCCATGATGCCGAAGTTGCCGGTGATCTCCAGCACGCCCCGCGCGAACTCCCCGCGCGCGGGGCGCGCGACCGCGGGATCGCGCGGCGGGAGGGTCTCCCGGCGCCAGGTGGCGGCCAGCACCAGCGCGGCCAGCCCCGCCGCCCCGCTGGCCAGGAAGGCCCGGGGGAAGGCGCCCCCCGCTATCAGGTAGCCTCCCAGGAGCGGTCCCAGGCTCTTGCCCACCAGCGTCGCCGAGGAGAACGTGGAGAGACGCTCGCCGCGCCGCGCCGGCTCGGCCAGATCCGACACGATGGCCGAGGAGACCGGCCCGAAGGTGGCCGTGGCCGTGCCGTGCGCCAGCCTGAGCAGCAGCAGCGGCAGCCCGGCCACCGCCAGCGGATAGAGGAATGGAGGGAAGGCGAAGGCGCAGGCCGACAGCAGCAGCACCGGCCGGCGTCCCAGCAGGTCGCTCGCCCTTCCCGCGGGCAGCTTCAAAGCGACTCCGGTGATGGTGGAGGCCGCCACCACCAGGCCGATCATCGGCGCCGACAGTCCGAGGCTGCTGGCGTACAGAGGGACCACCGGAAACCGCGACAGCGCGTAGGCCAGGTGCGCGGCGAACCCGATCAGGCAGATGCGGGAGAAGTCTCGCGAGGCGTCCAGGGTCCCTCCGGGCCCGCGATTATAGCCCCGGGCGGGGCGCGCTCGATTAGAATGGCGCTCCAACGACCGGCCATCGACCGGCCGAGGAGGCGCGATGAGACGACGCAGGTTCGTGCAGTGCGCGGGGATCGGCGCGGGCGC
>DATEEA010000136.1:0-9859 GCA_035281445.1 Candidatus Polarisedimenticolia bacterium | reverse complement strand
GCCTCTGCGCGCGCACCTTCCGGTTGCCCCGGCGGCGCAGATAGCGCAGCTCGTCCTTCGACGGCTGCCATCGAGGGACCGGATGGCCGGTCACCGGCGCTCACCTCCAGACAATGACTTCCTCCTCCAGCGTCACGCCGGACTTCTCCCTGACCCGGCGCTTGATCAGCTCGATGAGATCGAGCACGTCCTGCGCCGTGGCGTCGCCGCGGTTCACGATGAAGTTGCCGTGCACGTCCGAGACCGAGGCCCCGCCGACGGCCAGCCCCTTCAGTCCGAGCGCATCGATCAGCCGCCCGGCGGAGTCTCCCGGCGGGTTCTTGAAGACGCAGCCCGCCGATCTCTCCCCCGGCGGCTGCGAGGCCAGCCGGCGCCCGGCGATCTCCTCCAGCCGCGCGGCCAGCGCCGCCGGGTCGCCGGGGGTCAGCTCGAACACCGCCTCCACGATGATGTCCTCCGGACCGAAGGGAGATCGCCGGTACGAGAAGTCGTCCGGCCCCACGGCGCGCCGGGTCAGCGTCCCGCGGGCGTCGAGCAGCGACACCTCACGCACCACGTCGGACATCTGCCCTCCGTACGACCCGGCGTTCATCCACACCGTCCCTCCCACCGTCCCGGGGATCCCTTCGGCGAACTCCAGCCCGCCAAGGCCCTGCTCCACGCATTTCCGCACCAGCTTCTTGACCACCACCCCGCAGCCGGCCCGCGCGCGGCTCCCCTCGAAGAGGGGACCGTGCTTGATCCCGCGGGTGAGCACCACCGGGTCGCCGATGGGAGCCGGCCCGCCCACCAGGTTGGCCCCGCCGCCGACCATGCGGGGCCGGTGGCCCGCGGCGGCCAGCTCCCGCACCACGCGGGCGAGCGACTCGATGCTCGAGGGCTTCAGCAGATGGGCGATGGGGCCGCCCACGCCGAGGGTGGTGACGTCGGCCATGGTGCGGCCGGTCTCCACCGGCACCCCGGCGCGATCGGCGATCTCCCGGACGGCGTCCCCGGAGCTCATTCAAGAGGCCTCCCTCAGGTACTGCTCCCCCACCTTCCAGACGTCGCCCGCCCCCAGCGTCAACAACAGGTCGCCGGGCCGGGCCGTCCTCAGCACCAGGCCGGCCGCCTCGGCCAGATCCCGGGCATGGTGGGTCTCCTTGTGGCCGTGCGCCTTGACCGCGTCGGCCAGCGCCTCGCCGGTGATCCCCGGGATCGGCTCCTCTCCGGCCTTGTAGATCTCCGTGACGATCAGGACGTCGGCCTGATAGAAGGCCCGCGAGAACTCCTCCATCAGGGCCTGCACCCTGGAGAAGCGGTGCGGCTGGAAGACCACCACCGAGCGGCGCTTCGGCCACCCTTCGCGGGCGGCCCACAGCGTGGCCCGGATCTCGGTGGGGTGGTGGCCGTAGTCGTCCACCACCATGACGTCGTTGACCACTCCCTTGAGCTGGAACCTCCGGTCGGCCCCCGAGAACTGCGACAGGTGGTGCACGACGTCGGCGAACTTGAGATCGAACTCCAGGCCGACCCCGATGGCCGCCAGGGCGTTGTACACACTGTGGCGGCCGTGGACCTTCAGCCTCACGTCCCCCAGCCAGCGTCCCTTCGAGATCACCTCGAAGTGGGACGAGAACTCCTTCACCTCGATGTTGGTGGCCACCAGGTCCGCCTGCCCGGCCAGGCCGTACGTCGTCAGGTTGCGGGTCAGGCGCGGCATCAGCCCCTGGATCTGCTGATCGTCGAGGCAGACGATCCCCATGCCGTAGAACGGCACCTTGTTCAGGAACCCGGCGAAGGCGTCCAGCAGCGCCTCCATGCTCCCGTAGTGGTTCAGGTGCTCGGCGTCGATGTTGGTCACCACGGCGATGGTGGGGGCGAGCCGGAGGAACGAGCCGTCGCTCTCGTCCGCCTCGGCCACCATCAGCTCGCCTCCTCCCAGCTTGGCGCCGCTTCCCAGGATGTTGAGGCGGCCGCCGATGACGATGGTCGGATCGAGCCCGGATCCGGACAGCACCTGCGCCACCATGGCCGTGGTGGAGGTCTTGCCGTGCGAGCCGGCGATGGCCACGCCGTACTTCATCCTCATCAGCTCGGCCAGCATCTCGGCGCGGGGGATGACAGGCACCTTGCGCTGGCGGGCCTCCACCACCTCGGGGTTGTCGTCCCTCACCGCCGAGGAGACCACCACGGCGTCGGCTCCGGAGATGTTGCCCGCCTGGTGCCCCGCGAAGACCCTGGCCCCCAGGGCCTGCAGTCTCTCCGTGGCCGGCGAGCGCGCCAGATCCGACCCCGAGACGGTGAAGTTCAGGTTCAGCAGCACTTCGGCGATGCCGCTCATCCCCGAGCCTCCGATCCCCACGAAGTGGATGTGCTGGGTCTTCCGGAACAGCGGGTAGCGCGGGGCGTTCATGCCGCCCTCCCACGACGCGAGGCGATCAAAGGCAGGCACAGGTCCGCGATGCGGGCCGCGGCGTCGGGACGCCCGGCGGCGCGGCTGGCGGCGCCCATCCGGGCCAGCCTGGCCGGATCGCCCAGGAGCTCCACGATGGCGGCGCCCAGGCGCTGTCCGGACATCTCGCTCTCGGCGATCACCACCGCCGCCCCCGCCTGCTCCAGCTTCCGGGCGTTGAACGTCTGGTGGTCGTGGGCCGCCCCGGCGAAGGGGACGAGGATGGCCGGCCGCCCCGCTGCGGTGAGCTCGGCCACGGTGGTGGCGCCGCTGCGGCTGACGATCAGGTCGGCGTCCTCGAAGGCCTGCGACATGCCGGAGATGAAGGGCCGGGCCTCGGCCTCCTGTTCCGTGAACCCGGCGGCCCGGTAGGCCGAGCGCATCTCCTCCAGCGCGCTCTCGCCGGTCTGGTGCAGGATGGCCAGGCGGCCGCGCAGCGGAGCCAGCAAGGGGAGGGCCTGGGCCATGGCCCGGTTCACCGCGCGCGCCCCCTGGCTGCCGCCGAACACCAGCAGCCTGGCCGGCACGGCCCCGGCCGGCCGGGGACCGATCAAAGCGAAGTGCCTGCGCACGGGGTTTCCGGTGACCACGCCCCGTCCCTTCAGCCTGGGTATCGTCTCCTCGAAGGTCACCGCCACCTCGGTCACGAAGGGGGCCAGCCAGCGGTTGGTCAGGCCGGGGACGTAGTTCTGCTCGTGGATCAAGGTCGGCACCCGCAGCGCCACGGCCGAGGCCAGCACCGGCCCCGACGAGTACCCTCCCACGCCGATCACCAGATCCGGCCGGAGGCGGGCCACCAGCGCGACGCTCTGGGCCAGAGAGACCGGCACCAG
Source organism: Candidatus Polarisedimenticolia bacterium (assembly GCA_035281445.1). Classification (GTDB taxonomy): domain Bacteria; phylum Acidobacteriota; class Polarisedimenticolia; order JACPZX01; family DASXTC01; genus DATEEA01. Next base: position 6,592 of record DATEEA010000136.1, on the reverse strand, counting down.
CGCCAGCCCCTTGAGCCGCGACAGCGCGCGCTTGCCCGTGATCCCGGCCGATCGGATGGTCACCAGCCTGAAGCCCTCCGCCGGAACGATCCTCGACTCCAGCCCCCGGCGGGTGCCGGCGAACAGGACCTCGCACCCCGCGACGCGCTCCACGAGCTCCCTGGCGATGGCCACTCCCGGAAAGATGTGCCCACCCGTTCCTCCACCCGCCACCAGCACCGTCGGCATCAGCTCGAGTACTGGCTCACGTTCAGGAGCATCCCCGAGGCGGCCAGCCCGGCCACCAGCGATGAGCCCCCGTACGACACGAAGGGAAGCGGCAGCCCCTTGGCCGGCAGCATCCCCAGCGCCACGCCCATGTTGATCATCGCCTGCACCACCAGGAACACCGTGATCCCGGTGGCCAGGTAGCAGCCGAACCTGTCGGGGGCGCGCGCCGCCACCCTCAGCCCGCGCCACAGCAGCACCAGGAACGCCGCCGCGATCCCCATCGTCCCGATCAGCCCCAGCTCCTCGCCGATCACGGCGTAGATGAAGTCGGTGTAGGGATAGGGGAGGAAGAACAGCTTCTGCCTTCCCTCTCCCAGGCCCCTGCCGGTCTCGCCCCCCGCGCCCACCGAGATGGTGGACTGGCGGACGTGGTAGCCCGCTCCCAGCGGATCGGACTCCGCGTTCCAGAAGGCGGTGAGGCGGCGCAGCTGGTAGCCCTTCATCGGCACCGCCAGCAGCAGGACGACCACCCCTGCGGCGGCCAGCGCGGCGAGCGTCCGGATCCGGACCCCGGCGGTGAACAGCATCACCCCGGCGTAGATGGACAGAGACACTGCCGTGCCCAGGTCCGGCTGCAGCACCACCAGCACGATGAAGAAGCCGGACAGGACGAGACAGGGGAGCAGCGTGCGCTGCGGGTGGTTGACCGCCTCGCGATCGCGCTGCAGGCGCCAGGCGAGGAACAGGATGAGCGCCAGCTTGGCGAACTCGGAGGGCTGCAGGGAGAGCGGCCCCATCTTGATCCATCGGTGCGTGCCGTTGACGGCGGGGCTGGCCAGCGCGGCGATCAGCAGCAGCGCGGTGACCCCGAACAGCGTGTAGACGACCGGCCCGCGGGCCAGGGCGCGGTAGTTGGCTCGCATGGCCACCACCATCGCCCCCAGCCCCACGGCGAGGGCCAGGGCCTGGCGGACCAGGAAATGGTAAGGGCTTCCGTACTGCTCGGCGGCCAGCACGGCCGAGGCGGAGTAGACCATCACCAGTCCGGCCACGCACAGCAGCATGATGGTGACGAACAGGACCCGGTCGAAGGCCAGCTTGCGCGGCATCAGCCCCTGCCTCCGCGCGACGGCGCCATGGCCTGCACGATGCGGCGGAAGTCCTCGCCCCGCTCGGCGTACCCGGAGTAGGCGTCGAAGGAGGCGCAGGCCGGGGCCAGGAGCACCACGTCCCCGCCCCGCGCGCACGTGGCGGCCGCCTTCACCGCGTCGGCCAGCGAGCCGGCCCGCACGAGGCCTGGGGCCGCGCCCTGGAGCCTGGCCGCGATGTCCTCCCCCGCCTGGCCGAAGGTGATCACGGCCCGCACCCGCCCGGACCCGGCCGACAGCGGGCCCCGCAGCTCCTCGAACTCCCCTCCCTTGTCGTAGCCTCCCAGCAGCAGCACCAGCGGCTCGTGGAACGCCTCCACCGCGCGCAGCGTGGCGCCGACATTGGTGGCCTTGGAGTCGTTGTAGTAGGCGACTCCGGACACGTCGGCCACGAACTCCAGCCGGTGGGAGAGGCCGCGGAACGACCGGATGGCCTGCGCCGCGGCCTGGGCGGAAGCTCCGCAGTGCGCCGCCGCCGCGGCCGCGGCCAGCACGTTCTCCAGGTTGTGGCGGCCGCGCAGAGGGACCTCCGAGGCCGGCAGGATCGACTCGTCTCTCCCCAGCCGGCGCAGCACCAGGTTCCCTTCGCACAGCACGGCGCCGTCCTCCAGATCGTGCGACAGGCTGAAGGGGAACAGGCGCGCCGCCAGCCTCTCGGCCAGACGCAGGGAGGGGGGATCGTCCCAGTTGATGATGGCGATGTCGTCTCCCCGCTGGTTCATGAACAGCCTGGCCTTGGCCGCGAAGTAGTCGCCGGGGGAGGCATAGCGATCCTGGTGGTCGGGGCTCAGGTTCAGCAGCACGGCCACGCGCGGAGCCAGCGTGCGGATGCCCTCGAGCTGGAACGACGACAGCTCGACCACGTAGTGCACGCGGGACGCCTCGGCCACGGCCAGGGCCTGGTCCTGCTCCACCACCTCGATCAGCGGGGTTCCGATGTTGCCGCACACGCGCGTGGGCAGCCCCGCCTGCCGGAGGATGCGGCCGGTCAGCTCGGTCACCGTGCTCTTGCCGTTGCTGCCGGTGATGCCGATCAGCACCCCCCGGAGCCACCGGAACGCCAGCTCCACCTCGGCCAGGACCGGCACGCCGGCGGCCGCGGCGCCGGCCAGGGCGGGGACACCTGGAGGGACGCCGGGGCTCGCCACCACCGCTTCGCACTGCGCGAAGACCTGTTCGCGACCGGCGTCCGCGCCCAGGACCAGGCGCACCCCCAGCGATTCGAGCTCGGCCGCCTCGGCGATCCCGGATCTCTCCTTGCTGTCGGCGGCGGTGACCTGGACGCCGCGGCGCGCCAGGAACCGCGCGCTGGCGCACCCGGAGAGCCCCAGCCCCATCACCCCGACTCTCTTCCATCCAACGGCCTGAGAGGTCACCGCGGCTACCTCAGCTTCAGCGTGCTGAGCGACATCAGCGCGAACAGGATGGCCAGGATCCAGAACCGGATGATCACCTTGGGCTCCGGCCATCCCTGCAGCTCGAAATGGTGGTGCAGCGGGGCCATGCGGAAGACCCGCCGGCCGGTCAGGCGGAAGGAGGCCACCTGGATGATCACCGACATGGCCTCGATGACGAACAGCCCGCCCACCATGACCAGCAGGACCTCCTGCTTGGTCAGCACGGCCACCGTGCCGATGGCTCCGCCCAGCGCCATCGAGCCGACGTCTCCCATGAACACCTCGGCCGGGTTGCAGTTGTACCAGAGGAAACCCAGGCTGGCCCCGACCAGCGCCGCGCAGAACACGGTCAGCTCTCCCGTCCCCTTGACGTTGATGATCCCCAGGTAGCTGGCGGCCACGGCGTTGCCGACCACGTAGGAGAGGATGGCGAAGGTGGCCGCCGCCACCAGGGCCGAGCCGATGGCCAGCCCGTCCAGGCCGTCGGTCAGGTTGACCGCGTTGGCCGCTCCCACGATCACCACCACGATGAACACGGCGTAGAGCCACCCGAGATCGGGGGTCCACTGCTTGAGGAACGGCAGGGAGAGCCGCGTGGTGAAGAGCTCGTGGTGCGACAGCCAGAGGAGCACCAGGCCGATGCCCAGCGCCACCACGATCTGCAGCGCGAACTTGGCCCGCGCGGTCAGCCCCAGGTTGCGCTTCTTCTGCACCTTGCGGTAGTCGTCGTAGAAGCCTATCAGCCCGAAGGCGATCATGGAGAGCACGGCGATCCAGACGAAGATGTTGCCCAGATCGGCCCACAGCAGCGTGGGGAAGACGACCGACAGGATGATGAGGATCCCTCCCATGGTCGGGGTCCCCTTCTTGGAGTAGTGCGACTGGGGCCCTTCCTCGCGGATGTGCTGCCCGACCTGCATCTCCCGCAGCTTGGCGATGAGGAACCGGCCCAGTCCGAGAGAGAGCACCAGGGCGGTCAGGGCGGCCAGCGCCGACCGGAAGGTGATGTAGCGGAAGACGTTGAACGCCCCGATGGTCTCGTGCAGCGGATAGAGGAGATGGTAGAGCATGGTCACTCTTCCCCGAAGCGCTCGACCAGCGCGGCCACGACCTTCTCCAGGCCCACTCCCCGGGATCCCTTCACCAGGACGACGTCGCCGGGGCGCGCCTCGCCGGCCATGAAGCCGGCGGCCTCCTCGGCGGAGGCGAACCCGCGCGAGGGAGTGCTCCCCGCCTCGCCCAGGGCCTCGGGCGCGAGCGTCCCCACCGCGACCACCAGGCCTGCGCCGCCCTCGGCCAGCTCGCGGGCGATGGCGGCGTGCGCCTCCCGCTCCCCCGCTCCCAGCTCCAGCATGTCCCCGAAGACCGCCACGCGCCGGCCACCGGACCGGGGCTCGGCCTGGGCCAGCACTCGCGCGGCGGAGCGCATGGCGGCGGGGTTGGAGTTGTAGCAGTCGTCGAGCACCCTCACCCCCTGGCCCAGCTTGAGGACCCTGCCTCTCATGCCCAGCGGGTCGAGATCCTCCAGCCGCGAGGCCATGGCCTCCAGATCGATCCCCAGCATGAAGCCGGCGCCGAGGGCCGCCAGGGCGTTGTAGGCATGGTGCAGTCCCACGAAGCGCGTGCGCACCCGCAGCCGGCGAGAGCCTGCCGCGTGCGCCGCGCGCACCTCGAAGGAAGCTCCGTCCAGCCCCTCCATCCGGTAGTCCGAGCCGGTCAGGTCCGAGGGGCGCTCGATGCCGAAGGTCACGGCGTACCCCCCGAACCGTCCCATGATCCGGCGGCAGCGTTCGTCGTCGTTGTTGAAGACGCCGGTGGAGCTGGCCCGCATCCCCGCGAACAGCTCCCCTTTCGCGTCGGCCACCTCCTCCAGCGACGCGAAGTGCGCCATGTGGGCCCCCGAGACGTTGGTCAGGACGCCGATGTCGGGGTCGGCTATCTCGGCCAGCCGGGCCAGCTCTCCCGGGTAGCTCATCCCCATCTCCAGCACCGACACCTGGTGCCGCGGCTCGAGCTCGAGCAGCGACAGCGGGCAGCCGAACAGGTTGTTGAGGTTCCCCTTCGAGGCGTGCACCACGAACGAGGTCTCCAGAGCCCGCCGGGTCATCTCCTTGGTGGTGGTCTTGCCGCTGGATCCGGTGATCCCCACGACCTTGACCGGAAGGCTGCGCCGCACGGCGGCGGCGAGATCCTGCAGCGCCCGCAAGGTGTCGGCGACCACGATCACGGGGACGGCAGGGCGGCCGCCCGGGCCGGCCGGGACGGCGGCGGCGTCGGCCACCACCGCTCCCCCCGCGCCGCGGGCGATCGCGTCGGGGACGAACCGGTGGGCGTCGTGGCGGGGGCCCTTGATGGCGTAAAAGAGGTCTCCCGGCTTCAGCGTGCGGCTGTCGATGGAGTGGCCGGCGGGAAGCGCCGAGGGGTCTCCGGTCAGGGCGCCCTTCATGGCCGCGGCCATCTCCCCCAGCGTGCGCGGGGTCATCGCGCGCCTCCCGGGGAGCGTCCGGCGAGCGCCTCGCGCGCCACCTCGCGGTCGTCGAAGGGGACGGTCCGGTCGCCGAAGATCTGGCAGGTCTCGTGCCCCTTGCCGGCGATCAGCACCGTGTCGCCGGGGCGCGCCGCGCAGACCGCCGCCTCGATGGCCCGCGCGCGGTCCGGGTCGGCCAGCACCCGCACCCCGGGCCTCCTCTCGGCCGAAGGGACGCCGGCGGCGCCGGCCAGGATGGCGTCGATGATGGCCATGGGATCCTCGCTGCGCGGGTTGTCCGAGGTCACGTGCACCACGTCGGCCAGACGCACGGCGTGCGCCCCCATCAGCGGCCGCTTGGTGCGGTCGCGATCGCCGCCGCAGCCGAACACCACCAGCAGCCGTCCCGGGGTGATCTCCCGGGCTGTCTGCAAGGCCGTGCGCAGCGCGTCGTCGGTGTGCGCGTAGTCCACCAGCACCGTCACCTCGGCGCCGGATGCGGCCGCCGCCGGCGCCTTCACCCGCTCCATCCTTCCGGGGATCCCGGCCACCGCCGCGATCCCGGCGGCGACAGCGTCCCACGAGGCTCCCATGGCTCGCGTCGCGGCCACGGCGGAGGCCACGTTGCAGGCGTTGGGGCGTCCCACCAGCGGCGTGGAGAGATCGCGTTCGACGTCCCCCTCCGCCAGGCGCACCACGGTCCCGGAAACGGCCGCCCTCACCTCGACGATGCGGATCCAGGCGGACCGGTCCGACCCGAACCCGGCGAGCCGCACCGCGGGGCGCCCGGAGGCGAGCCGGCCGGCCAGCCGGCGCCCGTAGGGGTCGTCGAGGTTCAGCGCGGCCGCGGCGCCGGGCTGGAGCCCATCGAACAGCGCCGCCTTGGCCAGGAAGTAGCTCTCCATGTCCTTGTGGTAGTCGAGATGGTCCCGCGTCAGGTTCGTGAACACCGCCACGGAGTAACGGATCCCGTGGACCCTCTTGAGCTCGATCGCGTGCGACGAGACCTCCATCACGCAGGCGCCGCACCCGTTGTCCTTCATCCTGGCCAGGAACCGGTGCAGGTCGGGCGCCTCGGGCGTGGTGCGCTCGGCAGCCACCGTCTCGCCGGCGCCGAGCCGGTGCTCCACCGTCCCCAGCAGCCCAGCCGGCACTCCGGCCGCCTCCAGCACCGAGGCGATCAGGCGGCAGGTGGTCGTCTTGCCGTTGGTGCCGGTGACGCCGACCATGGCCAGCGACTCGTCGGGTCGCCCGTGGACGCGGCGCGCCAGCTCGGCCAGCGCCGCCCGCTCGTCGTCCACCTCCACCACGCACGGCCAGCCCGCCGCCTCGGCGGCCCCGGCCCGGCCGCGCCCCGCGACCAGCACGCG
>DATEEA010000135.1:0-6405 GCA_035281445.1 Candidatus Polarisedimenticolia bacterium | reverse complement strand
CGGCCCATCGGACCCCGGCGCGCCCTGGCCCTGGGGCTCTGCGACGCGACGCAGGAAGCGCCGGCGCCCCCCGCCGCCTCGGCCTCCGCCCGGGCCCTGGTCCTGCAGCTGGCCTGTGCCTCCGGCCGGGGGGGCGCGCTGACCCCCCGGCAGGCCCGCGTCCTGGAGCGCGCCTGCTTCGCCCTTGCCTTCGCCGGCGGCGATCCCGCGGAAGGGATCGCCGCCTTCTTCGAGAGACGGCCGGCGCGGTTCGCCGGGGACACCGGGCGCCGGGCCGCTCCGACCGGAGCCGGAGACCGATGAGACTCGAGCTCGACGACGACCACAGGCTGCTGCGGGAGAACATCCGCTCGTTCGCCGAATCGGAGATACGACCCAAGGCCGCCGAGTCCGATCGCACCCGGCGCTTCCCGCTCGACGAGGTGCGCAAGTGCGCGGAGCTCGGGCTCACCGGGGTCATGGTCCCCGAGGAGCACGGCGGCGCCGGGATGGACTCGCTCTCCTACGTGATCGTGATCGAGGAGATCTCCCGGGTGGACGCCTCGCTCGGCGTGATCCTGTCGGTCAACAACTCCCTGTACTGCCACCCCATCGCCCGCTTCGGCACCCCCGAGCAGAAGAAAAAGTACCTGGACCCCTTCGCGCGCGGGGAGAAGATCGGCTGCTACTGCCTGACCGAGGCGGACTCCGGCTCCGACGCCGGGAGCCTCAGGACGGCCGCGCGGCGGGAGGGGGACGGGTGGGTCCTGGACGGAAGCAAGGTCTTCGTCACCAACGGCGTCGCCGCCGACGCGGCCATCGTGTACGCGAAGACCGATCCTTCGGCGCCTCCCTCCAAGGGGATCTCGGCCTTCATCGTGGAGCGGTCCTTCCCCGGGTTCAGCACGGGCAAGCCGGAGACGAAGCTGGGGATCACCTCGTCCGGATCGGTGGAGATCGTCCTCGACCATTGCCGGGTCCCGGCAGGGAACCTCCTGGGGGAGGTGGACCAGGGCTTCAAGATCGCCCTTCACACCCTGGACGGAGGCCGCATCGGCATCGCCGCGCAGGCCCTGGGCATCGCCCAGGGGGCCTTCGAGGAGGCGCTGAGGTACTCCAAGGAGCGCAAGCAGTTCGGGGTCCCCCTCTCCCAGCACCAGGCCATCCAGTTCTACCTGGCCGACATGGCCACCGAGATCGACGCCGCGCGCCTGCTGACCTACCGCGCGGCCGCGGCCAAGGACACCCAGGAGCGCTACACGCTGGAGGCCTCGATGGCCAAGCTGTTCGCGTCCGAGGTGGCCAACAAGGTGGCCTACAAGGCGGTGCAGGTCTTCGGCGGCTACGGCTACATCAACGAGTACCCCGTGGAGCGCTACTTCCGCGACGCGCGGATCTGTGAGCTGTACGAAGGAACGTCCGAGATCCAGCGCCTGGTGATCTCCGGCCAGATCCTGCGGTCCTGAGGCAGGCCATGGACTTCGCCCTCACCTCCGAGCAGACCATGGTGCGCGACATGGTCGCCTCGTTCGCCGACGCCGAGATGGCGCCCGTGGCCGGGGAGCTCGACCGGCGCGCCGAGTTCCCCGCCCGCATCGTGCGCCGGCTCGGCGAGCTTGGACTCCTGGGCATGACCATCCCGGAGGAGTTCGGCGGGACAGCGTTCGACACCGTCTCGCTCTGCCTGGCCATGGAGGAGGTGGCCCGGGTCTGCGCCTCCACCGCGGTCACCATGAGCGTGCACAACTCCGCCTCGGCGGCCCCCATCGTGATGTTCGGCTCGCGGGAGCAGAAGAGCCGGTACCTGCCGGCCATGGCCCGCGGAGAGCTGATCGGCGGCTTCGCGCTCACCGAGCCCGGGTGCGGCTCCGACGCCGCCGCCCTGCAGACCCGCGCCGTGAGGAAGGGCGACCGCTGGATCCTCAACGGCGCCAAGTCGTGGATCACCAACGCGAGAGTGGGAGGGATCTTCGTTCTGATGGCGGTCACCGATCCCGCGGCCGGCCGCAAGGGCATCTCCGCCTTCCTCACCGAGCCCTCCATGCCGGGGTTCTCCTTCGGCAAGGATGAGGACAAGATGGGGCTCCGGGCGTCGGTGACCGGCATGATCGGCCTGACCGACTGCGAGGTGCCCGCCGGAAACCTGCTGGGCGAGGAGGGGATGGGGCTCCGCGTGGCTTTCTCCACGCTGGACGGGGGGCGCATCGGCATCGCCTCCCAGGCCGTGGGGATAGCGCGCGGAGCGTACGAGGCGGCCCGCGCCTACGCCCAGGGGCGCAGCGCGTTCGGCCGGCCTCTGGCGGGCCACCAGGCCGTCCGCTTCATGCTGGCCGACATGGCCATGGAGATCGACGCCGCCCGGCTGCTCACGCTGCGGGCCGCGGGGCTCAAGGACAGCGGCTCCAGGGACTACGGGACCCACTCCGCCATGGCCAAGCTGTATGCTTCGGAGATGGCCAACCGGGTCGCCTACCGGGCCGTGCAGATCCATGGCGGCTACGGGTATTCCAAGGAGTACAGCGTGGAGCGTTCCTACAGGGACGCCCGCGTGACCACGCTGTACGAGGGGACATCCGAGATCCAGAGGACCATCATCGCGCGGCACCTGCTCGCCTGAGAGGCGGCACCGGAGGATCGTCATGTCCAAGGACAGCGGAGCAAGGAGAGGCGACTCCGGCACCGTGTCGCCGGGCAAGCAGCGATGGGTCGAGGAGACGCTCCAGCCCGCGCTCCGCAAGGCGGCCGAGCGCCCCGGCCCCTTCACCACCGTCTCGGATTTTCCGGTGGAGCGGCTGGTCACCGCCGAGGACATCGAGCGCATCGATCCTGATGGGGACATCGGCCTGCCGGGGGAGTTTCCCTACACGCGCGGCGTCCATCCCACGATGTACCGCGGCAAGCTCTGGACGATGCGCCAGTTCTCGGGGTTCGGCACGGCGGCGCACACCAACCAGCGCTACAGGTACCTCCTGTCCCAGGGGCAGACCGGCCTCTCCGTGGCCTTCGATCTGCCCACCTTGATGGGCAGGGACTCCGATGACCCGATGGCCCTGGGCGAGGTGGGCCGCGAAGGGGTGGCCATCGACTCGCTGGCCGACATGGAGGCGCTGTTCGAGGGGATCCCTCTCGACCGCATCTCCACCTCCATGACCATCAACTCCCCGGCCGCCGTGCTGTTCGCCATGTACCTGGCCGTGGCCGAGAAGCAGGGGGTGGCCCTGGAGACGCTGGAGGGCACCATCCAGAACGACATCCTCAAGGAGTACATCGCGCAGAAGGAGTGGATCTATCCGCCGCGGCCGAGCCTGCGGATCATCACCGACATCATGGCGTTCTGCGCGGAGAGGGTCCCGCGCTGGAACACCATCAGCATCAGCGGGTACCACATCCGCGAGGCCGGCTCCACCGCGGTTCAGGAGCTGGCCTTCACCCTGGCCGACGGCATCGGCTACGTGCAGGCGGGGATCGAGGCGGGGCTGGACGTGGACACCTTCGCTCCGCGGCTGTCGTTCTTCTTCAACGCGCACAACGATTTCTTCGAAGAGATCGCCAAGCTGAGGGCGGCGCGCCGGATCTGGGCGCGGGTGATGAAGGAGCGCTTCGGCGCGCGCGACCCCCGGTCCTGGAAGCTGCGCACCCACGTCCAGACCGCCGGGTGCAGCCTGACCGCCCAGCAGCCCTACAACAACATCGTGCGCGTCACGGTCCAGGCGCTGGCCGCGGTGCTCGGCGGGACGCAGTCGCTCCACACCAACTCCATGGACGAGACCCTGGCGCTCCCTTCGGAGATGGCGGTGACCATCGCCCTGAGGACCCAGCAGATCCTGGCCGAGGAGAGCGGGGTCGCCTCCACCGTCGATCCGCTCGGCGGCTCGTACTTCGTGGAGGACCTGACCTCCCGCATGGAGGCCGCCGCGCTGGACTACATACGGCGTATCGACGGGATGGGCGGGATCGTGAGCGCCATCGAGGCCGGCTTTCCCCAGAGGGAGATCGCCGAGGCCTCGTATCACTACCAGCTCCAGGTGGACCGCGGCGAGAAGACCATCGTGGGGGTCAACAAGCACACCGGCGCCGGAACGGGAGGGGAGCAGGAGATCCCGATCCTCAAGATCGACCTGGCCGTGGAGCGGGACCAGCTCGATCGGCTGGACCGCCTGAGGAAGGAGCGTGACAACCGCGCCGTGGAGCGGTCCCTGGCCGCCCTGCAGGCGGACGCCGAGGCCCGGAGCAACCTCATGCCGCGCATCCTGGAGTGCGTCAAGGCCTACGCCACGGTCGGGGAGATCTGCGCCGCCATGAAGCGCGTGTTCGGCGAGTACAGGGAGCAGCCGGTCCTGTGACCGGCGGCCGGGAGGAGATGGCGTGACGGGCGAGACGACGCAACGCAGGACGAGGCTGCTGGTCGGCAAGGTGGGCCTCGACGGCCACGACCGGGGTGCGAAGATCGTGGCGCGCGCGCTGCGCGACGCCGGCTTCGAGGTCATCTACACCGGCCTCCACCAGACCCCCGAGATGGTCGTCAACACCGCCATCCAGGAAGATGTGGACGCAGTGTCCCTGTCGATACTGTCGGGAGCGCACATGACCTTGCTGCCCAGGGTGATGGAGCTGCTGCGGGAGAAGGGGGCTTCGGACATCCGCCTCATCGCCGGGGGCATCATCCCCGACGAGGACATCGCCGAGCTGAAGCGGATGGGGGTCCTGGAGGTCTTCACTCCCGGCGCCTCCACCAAGGACATCGTTTCGTTCGTGCGCTCGGCGGTGCAGCCGCGCCGGGGGTGAGCCGTTGCCGGCGGCCCTGGTGCGCGTCGACCTCTCCCTGGGCCGGCGCGTCCCGGTCCTCGACGCTCCCACCCTGGACTGGATCGAGCGGCGGCTGGACGAGGCCGAGGCCGGGGAGGCGCGCCCCCTCCTGCTGACCGGCGGCCGGCACGGGGTCTTCGCCGCCGGCGCCGATCTCGCCGAGCTGGCCCGCCTCGACGGCCGCGCGGCGCTCGACTTCTCGGCGCGAGGGCAGGCGCTCATGGATCGGATCGAAAGATACCCCGCCCTGACCGTGGCCGCCGTGTCCGGACGGTGCATCGGCGGAGCGTTCGATCTCGCCCGGCGGGCCGTCTGTCCGCGGCGCGCCGCGCCGTGAAGGGCGCGCCGGTCCTCGCGCGGAGGCGGCCATGATGCGGGTGATGGTGTTCCGGCTGTCGGGGGTGGCCATCGCCTTGAAGCTCACGGCCGTAGAGAGGATACTGGCCCCTTCCGATCCGCTCCCCGAGGGGGTGGGCGCGGCGGACCTGGCTGCGGCGCTCGGACTGCGGGGCGGGCTCTCCCGCCCTGAGGACGACCACAGGGCCATCCTGGCGGGAGGCGGGATGGCCTTGCGGATCGGGGTGCCGCTCGGCACGGCCTCGATCGACCCGCGCTGGATCCTGCCGCTTCCCGGCTACATGTTCCGGCAGCGCTCCCCGTTCAGGGGCGTGATCGTGGCCGCGGCCGGCTCGGCGGGAGCCGGCCCGGCGGAAAGGGCCCTGCTGCTCGATGAGGGTGAGCTCGCCGAGCTCTCCCGGGAGTGACACGGTGACGCAGCGCTTCATCAGGATGGAAGGGGGAGGCCGCACCCTGGTGCTGCCGGCCTCCCAGGTCCGCCAGATCGTCCCCTTGGTGCCGCTGATCGACGTGCCTTTGGCGCGGCGCCACGTGGCCGGGGTCCTTCCGCTGGAGGAGAAGGCGATCCCGGTGTACCGGATGGCCGACCTGGAGCTCCCCGCCGGAAGCGGCTCCGCGCCCGGCCGCCCCGCCGGGAGCGAGGCGCAGATCGTGATCCTCGAGGCGGAGGGGGCCCTGGCGGGCTTTCTGGTCGAGCGCGTCGCGGTGAGCGGCGCCCCGGGCGACGAGGGGACAACAGCCATCACGGCCCCCGTCCTGATGGCGGCGGCCAGCGTCGCGGCCTCACCGGCCCAGGCCGGGGAGGGCCGCGCCATCCAGGGAGAGTGACATGGGACGAAGGATTCTGATCGCGGACGACAGCATCACCATACAGAAAGTGGTCGAGCTGACCTTCTCCGAGCCCGGCGACGTGGTGGTGTGCGCCGGCAACGGCGCGCAGGCGCAGCAGAAGCTCTCCCAGGAGCCGCCCGACATCGCCCTGCTCGATGTCATCATGCCGGAGGGCGGCGGCTACGAGCTCTGCGCCCGGATAAGGAAGGATCCCAGGACCTCGTGGATGCCGGTGCTGCTGCTGTCCGGCACCTTCGAGCCGTTCGACGAGGCGCGGGCCCGGGAGGCGGGCGCCGACGGGCACATCAAGAAGCCCTTCGAGTCGCGCGCCTTGACGGCCAAGGTGGAGGAGCTTCTGGCGGCGCGTCCCCGGCCCGGGGCCCCCCCGCGGGAGGCGCGCCCCGCCCCGGCTCCCGCCGCCGTCCAGCCGCC
>DATEEA010000134.1:0-30956 GCA_035281445.1 Candidatus Polarisedimenticolia bacterium | reverse complement strand
GGCCCCATGATCGTCCGGCGCGCCCTCAAGAGCGGGCTGTCGGCCGCGCTGCGGTTCACCGGGACGCACCGGATCGCCGGACGCCTGGCCGCGGGAGCGCCTCCCGCGGTCCTTGTGGTCGGCTACCATAGGGTGCTGCCCGACCTGCGCGCCGGCGCCGGCTCCATCCGCTCCCTGGTCGTCACCACGGCGGCGCTGGAGAAACAGCTCGACTGGATCGGCGCGCGCCACCGCTTCGTCGCCCTGGACGAGGCCGGAGAGCTGGCGCGCGGCGCCCGCTCCCGCGGCCGCCCCGCCGCCGCGGTGACCTTCGACGACGGCTACGCCGACGTTCACGAGCACGCCTTGCCGCTGCTCCTGCGCAAGGGGATCCCGGCCGGGGTCTTCGTGGTCACCGGCCTGGCCGGGACCTCCTTCCAGCTCCCCCATGACCGGCTGTTCGGGATCATGAGCCGCGCGGGGGCCGCCCCGCCCGCCGCCGGGCTCCGCGGCGAGCTCCCCGCAGCGGTGGAGCGGGCCTGGAGGGCGGGCGGTCCGCTGGCCGGGGCCAGGCAGGCGCTCACCACCCTGCCGCCACGGGCGCTCGACCGCGCCTGCGCCGCCCTGGAGCAGGCGCTCGGTGCGCTCCCTCTCCCGCCCGGCGCCGCCCGGCCGCTGACCTGGGACCAGGTCCGCGCGCTGCGCGCCGCCGGCCTGACCATCGGATCACACACGGAGGGACACCCCTTCCTCACCACCGTCCCGGACGGGGATCTCGCACGCGAGGTGGCCGGCTCCCGCGCGCGCCTGGAGGCCGAGCTGGGGACCCCGGTGCGCCACTTCGCCTACCCCGACGGCCGCTGGGAGCCACGCACCGTGGATGCGGTGGAGGCGGCGGGCTACGGCTTCGCCTACGGCACATGCAGGCACGCGGACGAGCGGCGCCCTCACCTCACCATCCCCCGGCTCCTCCTGTGGGAGGACGCCTGCCTCGGCGCCGCCGGCGGCTTCTCGGGATCCTTGCTCGCCTGCCAGGCGGCGGGCGTGTTCGGGCCGCTGGCCCGGTGCGGCACGGCGCACGGACCCGCGCCCGCCGGGCAGCCCGCCGCCCGGAGCGCCGCCGCATGAGCTCCACCTTCCGGCCGGCGCTGCTGCTGATGGGGGGCCGCGCCCTCGGGGTGGCCATCGGCTTCCTGATCCCCGTGGCGCTGGTGCGGGTCTTCAACCAGACGGAGTTCGGGACCTACAAGCAGGTCTTCCTCATCTACGCCACCCTCTACGGCGTCGCGCAGATCGGCATGGCGGAGAGCCTCTTCTACTTCCTTCCCTCCGCCAGACAGCGAGGCGGTCGATTCGCCGCCAACTCCCTTCTGTCCCTGGCCGCCGCCGGGATCGCGGCCCTGGTCCTGCTCGCGGCCGCGGCGCCGGTCGTGGCCCGGGTCATGAACAACCCGGCGCTGGAACGGCCGATCGTGCTGATGGGCACCTATCTCCTGTTCATGCTGGCGGCCGCGGTGCTGGAGATCGCCATGATCTCGCGGCAGAAGTACGGCCTGGCCTCGCTCTCCTACAGCGTCTCGGACCTGGCCCGGGCGTCGCTCTATCTTCTCCCCGTGCTGGTCTGGCCGACCCTGGAAGCGCTGCTGTGGGGGGCCATCGCCTTCGCCGCTCTCCGGCTGGCCGCGGCGGTGGCCTTCCTGGGACGAGAGTACGGCCGGGAGCTGCGGCCCGACCGGTCCCTGCTGAAGGCGCAGGCGGCCTACGCCGGCCCGTTCGCCCTGGCCGTGCTCGTCCATGTGCTGCAGGCCAACCTGCACTCGTACGCCGTCTTCTACAGCTTCGATCCGGCGACGTTCGCCGTCTACGCCGTGGGATGCCTCCAGATACCGCTGATCGACCTGATCGGGTCCTCGGCCTCGCACGTGATGATGGTCCGCATGAGCGGCGCGCGCGCGGAAGGGCGCGAGGATCTGGTGCTTGCCATCTGGCAGGACATCACGCGCAAGCTGGCCCTGTTCTTCTTCCCGCTGGTCGGACTGCTGCTGGTCAACGCCCGGGAGATCATCGTCTTCCTGTTCACTTCGGACTACGCGGCCAGCGCGCCGATCTTCATGCTCTGGTCGATCACCATCCTCGGCTCCGCCTTCCAGGTGGACGGCGTGCTGCGCGTCTACGCCCGCACGCGGTTCATCTTCGCCATGAACCTGGTCGTCCTGGGGCTGGTGATCGCCCTGATCGGACCGTCGATCGGCGTTTTCCAACTGACGGGCGCGGTGCTGGTCTCTTTGATCGCCTTCTTCACGGCCAAGGCGCTGGCGCTCTGGCGCATCCGGCGGCTGATGGGCGTGCCGTTCGCCCGGTTCCTTCCCTGGGGCGCCCTGGGCGCCACCCTGGGAGTCTCGGCCGCTGCGGCCCTGGCCGCCTCGCTGGTCCGGATGGAAGCGGCGCTCTCCCCGCTTCCCAGCCTGGTCCTCGCCGGCGCCGTCCACATGGCCGTCTACGGCGGCCTGCTCGTTCTGCTCGGCCTGCTGGCGCCCTCCGAGAAGCGCGCCCTGGCCGCGGCGCTGCGGAGGCGGATCCCCGCAACGCCCGCGACGGCCGAGGAAACCCGCACCCACTGAGCAAGGAGAACGAACATGTGCGGCATCGCCGGGATCGTCAGCTTCGGCGGCGCGCCGGCTTCGGTGGACGACCTCCACGCCATGTGCGGCTCGATGGTCCACCGGGGGCCGGACGACTACGGGTTCCACGTCGAGGCCCAGGCGGCGCTCGGCATGCGGCGGCTGAGCATCATCGACCTGGACACGGGACGGCAGCCGGTGAGCAACGAGGACGGATCGGTCTGGGTCGTCTTCAACGGAGAGATCTACAACTACCGCGAGCTGCGGCGCAGGCTGGAGTCGCAGGGCCACCGGTTCTCCACGGCCTCGGACACGGAGACCATCGTCCATCTGTACGAGGAATACGGCCCCGATCTGGTGGAGCACCTCCGGGGCATGTTCGCGCTGGCGGTCTGGGATCGGGGCCGGCGCGCGCTCCTGCTGGCGCGGGACCGCTTCGGCATCAAGCCTCTCTACTACACGGTGCACGAGGGAAAGCTGATCTTCGCCTCGGAGCTCAAGGCGATCCTCCAGGTGCCCGGCGTTCCCCGGGATCTGAGCTGGCCGGCCGTGGGCCACGTGTTCACGTTCCTCTCCACCCCCCCCGCCGAGAGCATCGTGGCCGGGATCAGGAAGCTCGAGCCCGCCCACCGGCTGGCCGCCTCGCAGGAGCGGGGGCTGCTGGTGGAGCGCTACTGGAGGCTGCGCTTCGAGCCGGATTACCGGCTGAAGGAGGAGGAGTTCGCGGTGCGCCTGCGCGAGCTGCTGCGCGAGTCGGTGGCCCTGCACATGGTGAGCGACGTGCCGGTGGGCGCCTTCCTCAGCGGCGGGATCGACTCCAGCAGCGTGGTGGCGGCCATGGCCGGCGTGTCCGGCGAGCCGGTCAAGACCTTCTCCATCGGCTTTCCCGACCAGGACTTCGACGAGCTGCGGCACGCGCGCATGGTGGCCCGGAGGTTCGGCACCGACCATCACGAGATGGTGCTGGAGCCCGACGCCGTTCCTCTGATCGAGGATCTGGCCTGGTACCTCGACGAGCCGTTCGGCGACTCCTCGGCCCTGCCGACCTACATGGTCTCCAGGCTGGCCGCAGAACACGTCACGGTGGTGCTCTCGGGCGACGGAGGGGACGAGGTCTTCGCGGGGTACGACCGCTACGTCATCGAGTCGCGGGAGCGCGCGCTGCGCTTCCTCCCCCTGCCCGCACGCCGCGCCCTCGGGCTGGCCTCCCGGCTGATGCCCGACGGGATGCGGGGCCGCAATTTCCTGCGCCACATCTCGCTGGACGGAGCCCGGCGCTACCTGGACGCGGCCACGCTCTTCCCGCCCGAGCAGATGCGCCGGCTGCTCCGGCGCGGGGCATGGGCGCAGGTCGAGCGGGAGGACCCGCTCCGGGGGCGCCTCGCCCTGCTGGACGGCGCGGGCGGGCACTGGCTCTCGGCTCTGCAGACGCTGGACATGGCCAGCTACCTGCCGCTGGACATCCTCACCAAAGTCGACCGGATGAGCATGGCCCATTCCATCGAGGCGCGGGTGCCCCTGCTCGATCACAAGCTGGTGGAGTTCGCGGCCACGGTCCCTCCCGAGCTCCGGCTGCGGGCGGGGCGCCGCAAGCACATCTTCAAGGAGGCCATGAAAGGCGTCCTCCCGGCGGAGATCATCGACCGCCCCAAGCGCGGCTTCGCCGCTCCCCTGGGACGGTGGTTCCGCGGGCATCTCGGCTCCTACGTCCGGGACCTGCTCCTCTCGGACCGCTGCCGCAGGAGGGGCATCCTGGACACGAGCTACATCGGGACGCTCCTGGAGCGCCACGACCGGGGACGGGACCTGGACCTCCATCTCTGGACGCTCATCTCCTTCGAGCTGTGGTGCCGGCGCTTCCTCGACCAGCCGCCCGCGCGCGCCGCCGGAGCCGAGGCCCGGCGGGTCCCGCCCCGCGCCGCGTCGCCCGGGGCGAGGGCTTGAGGCCGGCGTGGCAGGCCCCACTCGCGTCGCCGTGGTGGCCGCCAGCCTCGATCGGCTGGGCGGCCAGGGGATCCAGGCGGAGACCCTGATCGATCGCCTGCGGTCCGAGGGGATCGAGGCGGAGCTGCTCCCCATCGACCCGCGGTTCCCCCGCGGGCTGCGGTGGGTGCGGCGCCTGCCCTACGCCAGGACCGTGCTGAACCAGGCGCTCTACCTCCCCAGCCTCTGGTCCTTGCGCCGCGCGGACGTGGTGGCTGTCTTCTCCGCCTCCTATGGATCGTTCCTGCTGGCCCCCGCCCCGGCGCTTGCGGCGGCCAGGCTCCTGAAGAAGCGGGTGCTGCTCAGCTACCACAGCGGGGAGGCGGACGGGCATCTGCGGCGCGACGGGGCGTGGGTGCGCCGCTGGCTGTCGCTGGCCGACGCCGTGCTGGTCCCCTCGGAGTTCCTCCGCCAGGTCTTCGGCCGGCACGGGATCCGGGTCCAGGTCGTGCCCAACGTCGTGGATCTGTCCCGCTTCCGGTTCCGATCCCGGCAGCCGCTGCGCCCCGCGCTTCTCTGCACGCGCAACCTGGAGGCGATCTACGGGGTGGACGTGGTCATCGAGGCCTTCCACCGTGTCCGGAGGCGCCATCCCGAAGCGACCCTCACCCTCGCCGGGACGGGCCGCGAGGAGCGGCGCCTGCGCGCGCTGGTCACGGGGACGGCGGGCGCCGTGCGCTTCGAGGGGCGGGTGCCTCCCGAGAAGATGCCCGCCATCTACGACCGGTCGGACCTCTTCCTCAACGCCTCGGTGGTGGACAACCAGCCGGTCTCCATCCTGGAGGCCTTCGCCGCCGGCCTCCCCGTGATCTCGACGCCGCCGGGAGACGTGCCGGCCATGCTGCGGCACGGAGGCACCGGATGGATCGTGCCCCCCGGCGACCCGCAGGCGATGGCCGAGGCGGCCCTCGCCCTGCTCGGCGACCCGCTCCGCGCCGCGGCCCTGGCCCGCGAGGCCAGGGCCCACGTGGAGCGGCACTCCTGGAGCCGCGTGGCGCCCCTGTGGCGCCGGATGCTGTCCGGTGACGAGGAGATGAGCCCATGCACAGCGCGATGACCCGCAGGCTGACCCGGATGGGGCTGGCGGAGGTGGCCGGCCGCTGCCGCGAGGAGGCGACCCGCTGGCTGGAGCGGGCCGGAGTGGTGGGCGGGGCGGCGCGCGATCTGAAGAGCGCCGGCGCTCAGCACATTCCGGACGATCCCTTCCCTCCGGCAAGGCTCTCCCACCTGTTCGGCGCGGCGAGGGACTCCGACACCGCCCCGGAGCTGACCAGGCGGTTCCCCCAGGTCCGCGACCGGATCCTGTCCGACGCCGAGGGGATCGTGAAAGGAAGGTTCCGCCTCTTCAGGCACAGGGCGCTCACCTTCGGGGAGCCGATCGACTGGCGGCTCGACCCGGTCTCGGGCCGGCGTGCGCCATCGGCGCACTGGACGCGTCTCCACCCTCTGCACCCCATCCCCGGCGGGGACCCCAAGCTGGTCTGGGAGCTGGGCCGGCACCAGTGGATGGTGACGCTGGGCCAGGCCTGGCGGCTCACCGGCGACGAGCGCTACGCCCGCCGGTTCGCGGCGGCCCTGCGAGGCTGGCTCGACGCCAACCCGCCGGGCTGGGGAATCCACTGGTGCAGCAGCCTGGAGGCGGCCCTGCGGCTGATCTCCTGGAGCTGGGCCATCGCGCTGCTGCGCGAGTCGCCGTCCTTCGATGCGCCCCTCGCGCGGGCGCTGGCGGTGTCGTTCGTGGCCCATGCCGCGCACATCGAGCGGCACCTGTCGCGCTGGTTCTCTCCGAACACCCACCTCACGGGAGAAGCCCTGGGGCTGATGCACGCCTCGGCCATGCTGCCGTGGGCCCATCGGGCTCCGTTGTGGGGCGAGCTGGGATCGGCGATCCTGCGCCGGGAGGCGGAGCGCCAGATCCTCCCCGACGGCGTCTATTTCGAGCAATCCACCTGCTACCAGCGCTACACCATCGAGATCCTGCTCCACCACCTCGCGCTGTCGCGGGCGCTGGGGAAGGGAGCAGGCGAGGATCTCGAGGCGCGCACCCGGTGCATGCTGGACGCGCTGCTCGATCTCGCCGGGCCCGGGGCCGTGCTCCCCTCCATCGGCGACGCCGACGGCGGCCGCCTCCTGCCGCTCACCCCCGGTGCGCCCGAGGATGCCCGCGGTCCCTTCGCCGTGGCCGCGTCGTGGTTCCGGCGGCCCGACTACGCGTGGGCGGCGGGAGGGGCGCACCCGGACATCCTCTGGATGCAGGGTGCCGCGGGGATGGAGGCCTTCGAGCGGCTGCTCCCCGCGCCCCCGGCCCGCGATGCGTCGTCCCTCCTGCCTCACGGAGGCTACGCCATCCTGGCCGGCGGCTGGGAGCCCGACGCCCACAGGATGATCGTGGACGTCGGCCCGCTGGGAGGGACGGCCAGCGCGGGCCACGGGCACGCCGACCTCCTGAGCGTCCAGTGCTGGGCCGCGGGGACGGCGATCATCGTCGATCCGGGCACCTACTGCTACACCACGGAGCCTTCCTGGCGGGATCATTTCCGCTCCACGGCCGCCCACTCCACCCTCACTGTCGACGGAAGAGGGCAGGCCGACCCGGCCGGCCCCTTCTCCTGGTCGGACCGGCCGGAGTGCCGGCTGCGAGGCTGGAGCTCCGACCCGCTGCTGGATCGCGTCGACGCCGAGCACGGCGCCTGGGCCTCGGGCTCCCGCCCGGTGGTCCACAGGCGCCGCGTCGTCTTCGTGAAGCCGGCCTACTGGCTGATCGTGGACGATCTGTCCGGACCGGGGGAGCACCAGGTGGCCATCGCCTTCCAGTTCGCGCCCGGCGTCCGGGTCAAGGTGGGAGACGATCTCTGGATCTCCGCCTCCGCACCGGGCGGCCGCGGGGTGCGCCTGCGCGCCTTCGCCACCGCCCCACTGCGCGCCGACCTGGAGCAGGGCAACCCCGCGCCGCCCGCGGGGTGGGTCTCTCCCGAGTTCGGCCGCCGGGTGTCCGCGCCGATGCTGCGGTACCGGACCACCGCCCGCCTCCCGCTCCGCGTCGCCTGCCTGGTGCAGCCGTTCGCCGCCGCCTGCGCGCCGTTGAGAGTCTCCCCGCTGATGAGCGAAGGGCCGATCCTCGCCGGACTGGCGCTGGCCGGGGGCCGCGAGTTCCTGATGATCAACGACCAGGAGATCCTGATCGAGAGGCGGGGCGGTCCATGTGCGGCCTAGCCGGGATCCTGAAGCTCGTCCCGGGCGAGCGTCCGGAGCGTGAGCGTCTGGAGCGGATGAAGCGCGTTCTTCGCCACCGCGGGCCCGACGGGGAGGGGATCGCGGCCGACGGACCGGCCGGGCTGGTCCACCTGCGGCTGGCCATCCTGGACCCGGCGGCCGGAGCGCAGCCGATGGCCAACGCCGCGGGCGACGCCTGGATCGCCTACAACGGCGAGATTTACAACCATCCGCAGCTTCGCCACGGCCTCATGCAGCGCGGCGTCGCCTACCGGACGCGCACCGACACCGAGACCATCCTGCACCTCTACGACGCCGATCAGGAGGGGTGCCTGCGGCGCCTGGAGGGGATGTTCGCCTTCGCTCTGTGGGACGGCGCCCGCCGGCGGCTTCTCCTGGCCCGCGACCGCCTGGGCATCAAGCCGCTCTACTACGCGCTGACCTCCACGGAGCTCCTGTTCGCCTCGGAGATCAAGGCCATCCTGGCCGCGGGAGGGGTCCGCCCCGAGATGAACCGAGAGGCGATCCCCGGCTACCTGGCCAACCGGCACCTGCCGGGCGACGAGACCTTCTTCCGTGGCATCCGCAGGCTCCCCCCCGGCCACATTCTGACCTGCCTGGAGGGAGAGGCGCCCGCCGTGCGGCGGTGGTGGCGCGTGCCCGCCGATCCCCGGCCGGAGAGCGACGGCGGTCGCGGCCTGCCCGGGGAGGTCCGGGAGCGGCTGACCTCGGCCGCCAGGAGCCACCTCATGAGCGACGTCCCTCTGGGGCTGTTCCTCTCCGGGGGACTCGACTCCACGGCGCTCGCGGCGCTGGTCGCGCCCATGATCGGCGCCCCGCTCAACACCTTCTCCGTCGGCTACGACGACCCCCTGGCCGGCGAGCTTCCCTTCGCCAGGCTGGCCGCCCGCTCGGTGGGAGCGATCCATCGCGAGGTCCTGGTGAGCGGCCGCGAGTTCTTCCAGGCGCTCCCCCGCCTGGTCTGGCACGAGGACGAGCCGATCGCCTTCACCTCGAGCGTGCCTCTCTACTTCGTGTCCAGGCTGGCCCGCCGGCACGTCACCGTGGTGCTGACCGGCGAAGGGGCCGACGAGCTGTTCCTCGGCTACAACCGGTACCGTGTCGGGCGCTGGAACCAGACACTGGGAGCTCTGTGGTGGTCGGCCCTGCCGTCGCTGTCGCACCGGGTGGCCCGGGCGGTCCCCTCTCTCCCCCGGCGCCTGCGGGAGCCTCTCTCGCGCAGCTTCCTGGCGCTGCCTCCCGATCCCCGCCGGCTCGTCTTCGACAACTTCTCGGTGCTGGCGCTGGATCGCCAGCTGCGGCTCTGGCGGGACCCGGAGATCCTCTCCGCGCGCGATCCCTACGGCGAGGCGCTGCGCTGCTATCAGGAGGGCTCGGGCCAAGCGGCCGATCGCATGAGCCGAGCCGACATGCAGACCTACCTGGTCGAGCTGCTCATGAAGCAGGACCAGATGAGCATGGCCGCCTCGCTGGAGAGCCGCGTCCCCTTCCTGGACACATCCCTGGTCGAGAGGATCGCCCCCGTGCCCGGGAGCATCAAGATGAAGGGAGGGCGGCTCAAGGCGCTGCTGCGATCCGCCCTCTCCGGCCTCGTTCCGGCCCCCATCCTGAAGCGCCGCAAGATGGGGTTCCCTGTCCCGCTCGGCTCCTGGCTGCGCGGGGCGCACCGACCGATCCTGGAGGATCTCGTCCTTGGACCCAGGGCCCAGGAGCGCGGCCTGTTCCGCCCCGAAGCGCTTCGTGAGCTCGTCGCCGAGCACGCCTCGGGGGAGGCCGACCACTCCGAGCGGCTCTGGCTCCTCCTCAACCTCGAACTCTGGCAGCGGATCTTCCTCGACGGGGAGGATCCGCCCGCCATCCCTGGAGGCGTCGATGCTTGAGAATCTGTCCATCGTCTGCTTCGCCCACGACTGGCATGGCGATCCCACCAGCAAGACGCACATCATGAGAATCCTGGCCCGCCGCAACCGCGTGCTGTGGGTGAACTCCATCGGCATGCGCAGGCCTCGGGCCAGCTCGTCGGACTTCGGCCGCCTCGCGGCGAAGCTCCGCCAGGGGCTGTCTCCCTGCCGCGAGGTCGAGCGCAACCTCTTCGTGGCCCATCCGCTGGTCCTTCCCTTCCCCGGCCTGGCCGCGGTGGACAGCCTCAACGCCCGGCTGCTGACCTCCCGCCTCCGCTCCGCGCTGCGCCGCCACGGGTTCGGCCGCCCGGTGATCTGGAGCTTCCTGCCGACGATGAGCCGTCTGCTGGGGAGGCTCGGCGAGAGCATGGTCATCTACCACTGCGTCGACGAGTACGCGGCGTTCTCGGGGGTCCCCAGAGAGGCCCTGGTCCGGATGGAGAAGGAGGTGGCCCGGCGCGCCGACGTCGTTCTGACCTCCTCCGAGCAGCTATGCCTGGAGAAGCGGCGGGACAACGAGAACACGCACTTCGTGCCGCACGGGGTGGACGTGGAGCATTTCGGCCGCGCGCTCGATCCGCTCACCCGCGTCCCCGAGGACATCCGCTGGCTCCCCCGGCCGGTGATCGGCTTCTTCGGACTGCTCGCGGACTGGGTGGACCTGGATCTGATCCTGTCGCTGGCCCGGGCCCGCCGAGGCTGGTCCTTCGCCCTGATCGGCAAGGCCACGACCGACGTCTCGCGGCTGCGCGGCGAGCCCAACGTCTTCCTCCTGGGACAGAAGCCCTACGACGCGCTGCCGGGATACTGCCGCGGCATCGACGTCGGCATCATCCCCTTCCGGTTGAACGACCTGACGCTGCGCGCCAACCCCCTCAAGCTCAGGGAGTACCTGGCGGCCGGGCTTCCGGTGGTGGCCACGCCGCTGCCGGAGGTCCGCCGCTTCCACGAGAGCGTGCGGCTGGCCTACGGGCTGGAGGGCTTCCTGGAAGGGATCGAGGCGGCGCTGGACGACCGATCCGAGGAGGCGATGCGCCGCCGCGCCCTGCTGATGCAGGTCGAGGGGTGGGAGGCCCGCGTGGCGCAGATCAGCGAGCTGATCGGACGCCGCATGGGGAAGGCGGCATGAGCGCCGCAATCCTTCTGGCCGCGGTGCTTGCGGCGGGGGCGGCGAGCCCCGAGCCCCCGCGCGAGCGGGTCGACACCTCCTGGGTGGAGCCTTCGGGACGTTCCATCCGGGTCCCTGCGGGGGGCGACCTTCAGGAGGCGATCGATCGGGCCGTCCCGGGCGACGAGATCGTCCTGGCCGCCGGAGGACACTACACGGGCCCCTTCCGGCTCCGGCGCAGGGACGGACCGGGATGGGTCCTGATCCGCACGGACGCCCTGGACCGGCTCCCTCCCCCGGGCGGCCGGGCCACGCCGGCTCACGCCCGATGGATGGCGCGGCTGGGCGCGGCCAGCGGGCCGATCGTCTCGGCCGATCCCGGCGCCGGCGGCTACCGGCTGGCGGGGCTGGAGATCGCCCCCTCTCCGGGGACCTTCGTCCACGACGTGGTCCAGCTCGGCGGCCATCCGGAGTCCGAGCAGGATCTCCCACGCTACATCGTCATCGACCGCTGCTGGCTGCATGGCGATCCCGCGCGCGGATCACGCCGTGGGGTGGCGCTCAACGGAGCGCATCTGGCGGTGATCGGCTCCACCCTGACCGATTTCAAGGAGGTGGGAGCGGACTCCCAGGCCGTGGCCGGGTGGGGAGGGCCGGGACCGTTCCGGATCGCCAACAACGACCTGCAGGCCGCCGGTGAGAACATCCTGTTCGGCGGAGCCGATCCCCGCATCCGGGGGCTGGTCCCCTCGGACATCGAGATCGTGGGGAACCGGCTGTCCAAGCCGCTGGCGTGGAAGGAAGGGGACCCCGCCTTCGATGGGACCGCGTGGACGGTGAAGAACCTGCTGGAGCTGAAGAACGCCCGCCGGGTGATCATCGAAGGGAACCTCCTGGAGCGCAACTGGGCGCACGCCCAGAACGGCTTCGCCATCCTGCTCACCGTGCGCAACCAGGACGGCTCTGCTCCCTGGTCCACCATCGAGGACGTCCTGCTCGCGCGCAACGTGGTGCGGCGCAGCGGCGGCGGCGTGAACATCCTTGGCCGCGACGACGCCGCACCCAGCGGCCGGGCCAGGCGCATCAGCATCCGGAACAACCTCTTCCAGGAGATCGGAGGCGGCGCGTACGGCGGAGCCGGAATCCTCTTCCAGCTCCTCAGGGGCACGGCGGACCTGGTGATCGAGGACAACACCGCCGTGCAATCCGGGTCGCTGATCATGGCCGAGGGGGAGCCGCACGACAGGTTCGTCTTCCGCGGCAACATCGCCCCTCACAACGACCTCGGAGCCGTCGGGACCGGCACCTCCACCGGCGCCCAGACCCTGGGCCGCTATTTCCCGGGCTGCGAGATGCGCGGCAATGTCCTGCCGGGGGGACCGGCCCGGCTCTACCCGCCGGGCAACCACTTCCCTCGGGACCTGGAATCGGTCCGGTTCGTCGACCTGAGGGGCCACCGCCTCCGGCTTCGCGCGGGGAGCCCCTTCCAGGGAACTGGACCGGGTGGGCGCGATCCCGGCGCCGATCTCGACACGCTGTGCGCGGCCCTCTCCACCGCGGATCGGCCGCCGGACTGCGGTCCGGACCACGGGTCCGCCTCCCGCTGACCTCGTTCCCCTCTACGGAGCGCCACCTTGTTCAGCACCTGGCCCGAGATCCTCTTCTGGGCCGCCGCCCTGATCCTCTTCTACCAGTATGCCGGCTACCCGGTCCTGCTGGCGGCATGGGGCGCGCTGCGCCAGCGCCGTCCCGGGGCCCCGCCCCCTCCGGCCCCTCCGCCCACCCTGAGCGTGCTGCTGGTGGCCCTCGACGAGGGCCCGCGCATGGAGGGGCGCGTGCGCAACCTCCTCTCTCTGGGCTATCCCGCCGACCGGCTGGAGATCCTGGTGGGGTCGGACGGCTCGCGGGACGACACCATGCACAGGGCGCTCGCCGTCGGCGACCCCCGCGTCCGTGTCTTCGCCTTCCCGCAACGCCGCGGCAAGCCCGCCGTCCTCAACGACCTGATGCGCTGGGCGCGCGGATCCATCCTGGTGTTCGCCGATGCCCGGCAGCGGTTCGAGCCGGGGAGCCTGCACGCGCTGGCCGGCCCCTTCTCCGATCCGGAGGTGGGCGGGGTGAGCGGCGAGCTGGTGCTGGACCACGCCGACGGCGCGGTGGGGGACGGCGTGGGTCTGTACTGGAAGATCGAGACCTTCATCCGGAAGACGGAGAGTCTCGTGGATTCGTGCATCGGGGCCACCGGCGCCATCTACGCCGTGCGCCGGGACCTCGTCGAGCCGATCCCGGAGGACACCTTGCTGGACGACGTGCTGATCCCGATGCGGGCGGCCCGGCGAGGCTACCGGGTCGTCCTGCAGCCCCAGGCGCGCGCCCACGACCGCGCCGCGCGGTCGCCGCGCGAGGAGTTCTCGCGCAAGGTGCGGACCATCGCCGGCAATTTCCAGCTCTTCGCGCGGGAGCCCTGGATGCTCGACCCCCGCCGCAACCGGCTCTGGCTCCAGACCTGGTCGCACAAGGCGCTGCGCCTGGCAGGGCCCGCCTGCCTGGCCGCCCTGGCCTCGACCAGCGTGGCGCTGGCCTGGCATCCCTTCTACCGCGCCGCTCTGGCCGCCCAGGCGCTGCTGGCGGCCTGCGCCCTGCTGGCATCCCTGCGCACCTCGGTCCGATCGCGGATCCTCGCGGTGCCCTACGTGCTGTTCCTGCTGCACTGGGCGACCGTGGTCGCCTTCTTTCGGTTCGTCACCGGCCGGCAGCGCGTGACCTGGGAGCGGGCCGCCGCTCCCGGCGGCGCCGGCCTTTCCCAGGGGAGATAGACCCATGCCCCGCGTGGAGCCGAGCGACTGGCTGTGGAAGGAAGGGGGCGCCTATTACACGGCGGCGCCCGAGGATCTGCTGAGGCGACCCGTCCTGCCGGACCCTATGAGGCTGAGGGACCGGCGTCTGATCGATCTCTTCGATCGCTTCGGCGGCATCTCGCCGGGACGCCGCGTGATGGAGCTGGGGTGCGGAGGATCCCCCTGGCTCCCCTTCCTGGCCGTGGCCAGAGGCGCCGACGTCACCGGTCTGGAGCTGGAGCCCCACGCCGCGGAGCTGGCCCGCGCCAACCTCCTGGGCGCGGGAGCCCGCGGGACGATCCTCTGCCGCGACGCCTTCGCCCGGTGGCCCGACCTGGAGGGACGCTTCGACCTGGTCTTCTCCATGGGGGTGATGGAGCACTTCGACGACGTCGAGGTCCGTCTCGCCGCGGCGGGACGCTACCTCCGCCCCGGTGGGCGCATCCTGACCACGGTCCCCAACTTGCAGGGGATCAACTGGACGCTGCAGCGACTGGGGGACCTGCGCACCTTGCGGGCGCACGTGGTGCACGGACGTCGAAGCCTGCGGGCGGCGCACGAGGCCGCCGGGTTCGACACCATCGCCGCCGGCTACTCCGGCTTCTACGACGGATTCCTCACTTCCTCCGCCTCCTCCACCCCCGCCCGCCGCCGCGTGCACGCGGCTCTCTGCCGCCTCACCAGTCTCGCCGCCGCCGCGTGGATCCGCGCAGGGCGCGGCGCGCTGGCGCCGGAGGCCCCGTGGTGGTCCGCTCACGTGTTCTGCGCGGGACGGGCGCCGGACGCGGCGGTGCGGCGCCCGGCCGCCTCCGCGGCCGGCTCCGCGGTCAGCTCCCCAGCCCGATCCTGACCTTCGACGCACCCCCTCCCAGATCCAGGATCAGGGCCCGGCCGGCCATCGGGTAGGGCGGGGATCCGGCCGCGCCGCTGTGGAAGATCGACCCGTTGCGGGAGTAGGAGACGATCCCCCCCTTCAGCTCGATCCGGAAGGTGTCCCCCGGCGCCGCGGCGGTGTCCGCGCGCCAGGCTCCGTTCTCCCGCACCTCGGCGATGCCGGCCTGGATGCGTATGGCGAACGCCAGGTCGCCTGCCCGCGGGCCGGCCGAGGTCCCTGCCAGGCCGAAGAAGCGCAGCCGGGAGGCCTCCTCGATCCGGAACTCCAGCGACGCGTCCCCCGCCGCGGCTTGCTGCAGGCTGGTCGCCCCGGCGTCGTCCAGACCCTCCTGCCCGGCGATCTTCTCGATGGCGCTTCCGGTGATCCCGCAGTTCCTCACCTCGGTCCAGATCACCTCCTGATCCACGGACTCCTCTCCGCTCAGGGTGGTGAAGGAGAGATCGGCAGAGAGGCCGAGGTTCCCCGAAGCGTCCCTGGACCGCACCCTGAAGTGATGGGCCGAGCCGGGGGCCAGCCCGGTGAGGATGGCGCGGTGGAAGGTGGTCAGCGAGGGGTCCAGCGCGGTCGCGGCGCCGTACGCGGCGGTGGCCCCGTACTCCACCTGCGTGTCGGCGGGCTCGCTGGTCGCCCAGGTGATGGTGGCCGAGGTGGAGGTGGTTTCCCGCACCTGGACCGAGCCGATCGACGGCGGCGCCGTGTCGGCGGGGGATGCGGCCAGCGCCGCGTGCAGCGCGGCCGCCTCCTGCGGGGCGAGCGCGCGGTTGTAGAGCCTCACCTCGTCCAGCGCCCCGGAGAAGTACGGCCGAGCCGTCCCCGGGTACCGCCCCAGCGACAGCCCCTGTCCGGTGGTGGCCGGCCCCGGCTTGCCCGTCCAGGGACGGGTCCCGCGCAGCACCCCGTCCACGTAGAGCGAGCCGCCGGCCCCGTCGGCGACGAAGACGACGTGGTGCCACTGGCCATCGGAGAACCCAGCCGCGGGGAGCGTGCAGCTGCTGCCGTCGTAGACGTTGTTGGAGGCGTCCTTGAAGTACCAGGCGCAGAGACTTCCGCCGTTGACGAAGAGCTGGTACCCGTCGAAGGAGCTGGGCAGGTACTTGTTGAGGATCCCGGCCAGCCCGGTGGCGTTGGTCTTGAACCACAGGGACATGGAGAGCGGGAAGGCGTCGAGCGCGGCGCGGTGCGGAATGTCCACGAAGTCGTCCACGCCGTCCAGGACGACCCCCTGGCCGCTCCTGCCTCCCCCGCGCCTCGCTCCGTTCATGAGCGTGCCGTGGTGGCCGGATCCCGAGAAGTCGATGATCGTGGGTCCGGAGTCGTCGAATTTCCAGTAGCCGACCAGGCCCGTGGAGAGGTTGGGCGCCGGAAGCGTGGTGAAGGTCGAGCCTGCGGAGACGCTCAGCAGCCCCTGGGCGTCGCGCGATCGCACCCGGTAGTGGTAGGTGGTCCCGGCCTGCAGCCCCGAAAGGGTCTCGCTGTGCGAGACGGTCATCTCCGTGCGCAGCGGCGTCAGCGTCCCGTAGCCGGTGGTCGTGCCGTACTCCACCTGGGAGTCCGACGGCTTGTCGGTGGTCCAGGTGACCATCGCCGAGCTCGAGGAGAGGCCGTTCGCGGCCGGGCCGGTGATGACCGGCGGCACGGCCGGGTTGTCCACGATCACCGTGATCGAGGGCGACACCGAAGCGTTGCCTGCCGCGTCCCGGACGGCCGCGGAGAGAGTGTGCGAGCCGTTGGGGACCGACGTCGTGTTCCAGGCGAGGGAGTAGGGCTCGGCCGGCATCTCCAGGCCCAGGCTCAGGCCGTCGAGGCGGAGCTGGACCCCGGCGACGCCCACGTCGTCGGAGGCCGAGGCGGTCACAGGGATCATCCCCGAGACGCGCGCGCCGTCCGCCGGCGACACCACGGCCGCGGTGGGCGGGGTGACGTCCTGGGCTCCCATCAGCCGGTGGGCGGGCACTTTGACCAGGAAGGCGTCCAGGCGCCCCGTCCCGGCGTTGCTCGTCCAGACGAAATACTGGCCGGTGACGTCCAGGTTCCCCTTGGGGTCCTTGGAATAGTCATCGCCGCCCCCCGGCGCGTCGAGATCGGTCATCACCGGGGCCACCACCAGGACATCGCGCGACGTGTCCAGCCGGAAGCAGACCACCTCGTTGGCCCGCGGCATGCTGGGGCGGGAGGCGTTGCTGCTGCACGCGAACTGCTGCTCGGGCGCCGCGCCCGGACGGCCGTTGCCGTGGGTGATGTGGCCCACGTCCACGCTCCAGTCGGTCATGTGGTACACGAGCGAGCTGGTCAGCGTGTCCAGCCGCCACAGCCTCACCGCGCCGGGCAGGCTGTTCCAGTCGTCTTCGTTGACCATGTACCCGTGGCCGACGTCGGCGTGGCCGGCGGCCCCCTGCTGGTCCAGCAGGAGCCGCTCGGTCCCCGTGGACAGATCCACGATCCTGTTGTCCTCGCCGTACGCGCCGTCCACGTTGTCCAGCATCACCATCCACCGCCCGCTCTTGTCCAGGTGGCACTCGTCGAGCCTCCCGCGAGCCGGGTAGTAGGAGAAGCGCTTCGGCTCCTCGTGGTAGGCGAGGCACCCCAGCATCGCCGACGTCGAGCTGGACCTCACCGTGGCGATGTGGACCTTGTCGTCGTCGCTGCTGTGCATCTGCCAGATGTAGATGCCGCCGCCGAACTGGGAGGCGGCGTCGTAGACCGTCTCGGTGGTCCGCTGCAGGACGTCGTGGCGCAGGAGCCGCGAGCCGCTGTTCAGGTAGAGGGCGGTGGGACGCGTGGCGCTGAAGTACCAGCCTTCGCCGGTGGCGGAGCGCAGCGGGCTGGACGCGTCGAACAACGGCCCCAGATTGCGGACCTCCTCGGTCAGCTTGTTGTAGCTGAACAGCGTGGGGCCGGTCCCGCCCCGCGCCGCGCTCAGCGTGAGGAAGATCAGCATGGTGTCGCTGCCGGCGTGGTTGTTGGTGTTGCGCCAGTAGGAGTACCCGACCGGGAGCACGCAGTCGGTCCCGCCGCAGTCCGAGCCGTTGGTGATCCTCGCCGCCCCCGTGCTCCACGGCGCAGGGAAGGTGAAGGGCCCGCGCTGGGGGAGCAGGGAGCTCAGCGTCGAAGCGCTCAGGCGGGGCCGCACCTCGGTGCTGCTCGCCTTCTCCAGGAATCCTCCGGGGAAGGGCGGGAGCGACTGCGCGCTGGACGATCCGGTGTGGATCAGAAGGCAGGCCAGGGCCAGCAGGGCGAGAGGGACGTGAACACGCTGCACGAGGTTCCTCCGTCGGATGCTCCGCGGAGGATCACCGTGCTGCCGGAAGCCGCGCTTCGCGCAGGACTCGCCAGCCTCAAGTCAGTTCCATGGTGCCCTGACGCCGGGGCTGCGTCCCCGCCCATGGGGGCGGGTTCACCCTGTGAGGGAAGGGGCCTCCGCGTGTTGAACTGCGCGGAGGAACTTACCCGAGGTGCATTGAATCCAGATGAGCGATAGGAAAAAAATAGGTAAAAAGTGGATGAATTCGGCCCGCGCCCGGGTCAGCTCCCCGAGCCGAACTTGATCCACTCGGGGGCCGTGTGGAAGCGGTAGCCCACGTTGCGGACAGTCAGGATGCGCCGGCCCTCCCCGCCCAGCTTCTCGCGCAGCCGCCGGATGTGCACGTCCACGGTCCGGGACTCTATGTCCGCGTCCCGGTCGTAGCTCCAGACCTTCTCCATGAGGAACTCGCGCCGCAGGGCCCGGCCCTTGGCCTCGAGCAGCGTGCGCAGGAGCTCGAACTCCTTGGATGTGAGCCGTATCTCCCGGCCCTGCACGGTGACCGTGTACCGGTCCAGGTCCATCTCGATCTCGCCCGCCCGCAGGACCCGGGCCGGCGGAGCCATCGAGCTGCGGCGCAGGAGCGCCTTCACCCGGGCCACCAGCTCCAGGGGATTGTAGGGCCGGGTCATGAAATCCTCGGCGGTCAGCTCCAGTCCGATCACCTTGTCCACGTCCTCCCCCTTGCCGCTGAGCACGAGCACCGGGAGCCGGGACGTCTCGGGGTTGCGCCGCAGCCGCTTGAGGAACCCCGCCCCGTCCAGGCCGGGGAGCGTGCTGTCCAGCACCACCAGATCGGGCACCTCGTCGGTGACCGCCCGCAGCGCCTCCTCACCGTCCCGTGTGACGAGCACGCGGTACCCCTCGTGCTCCAGCGGCGATCGGAGCTGATCGATCAGCTCCTGTTCCTCTTCGACGATCAGGATTTTCTGAGGCATGGGCCATCCATCGCGGGTCCGCTCCTGCCGGAAAAGAACCACACAGGCCAGGGTATGCCATCCGGCCGGGCGCACCAATAGGTGGTTACCCGGACGCGGCGTCCATGCTTTTCCCGAGGAGGGGCGGCCGGGCGGGAGGAGAGGCCCCGTCAGGCCTGGATCAGGCCCTGCCGGATGGCGTAGCGCACCAGGCCCGCGGTCTCATGGATGTTCAGCTTGGCCATGATCCGCGTGCGGTGGGATTCGACCGTCTTGACGCTGATGCCCAGCAGGGACGCGATCTCCTTGGTGGTCTTCCCCTCGGCCACGAGCTGGAGGACCTCCCTCTCCCTGGGGCTGAGCGGGTCGGTCATCGGCTCGCCGCTGTTGAGGTAGGCCTGGACCACGTTGCGTGAGATGCCCGGGCTGAGGTAGACGGCGCCGCGGGAGACCTCGCGGATGGCCTGCTCCAGGTCGTTGGAAGCCTTGGCCTTCAGCAGGTACCCGGTGACCCCTGCGCGCAGCGCCTCCAGGATGTACTGCTCCTCGGAGTACATGGTGAGAAGGATGGTGCGGGTCCCGGGGGAGACCTTGCTGATCTCCCGGCATGTGTCCAGCCCGTTGAGCATGGGCATGGCCAGATCGATCAGGGCCACGTCGGGACGGCTCTCCGCGGCCAGGCGAACCGCTTCCCTGCCGTCCGCCGCCTCCCCCACCACCGAGAAGCCTGACTGCTCCAGCAGGAGCTTGAAGCCTTGCCGGACGATCACGTGATCGTCCGCCAGCAGAATGCGGAGCGGCATGGCACCCCCTCGCCGGCCCCGGCGTGCCCTGGCAGGGCCTCCCTGCCGGGGAGCCCGGTGTGACCGGACGGAACGGCAACAGGATAGGACAACGGGCGCGGACCTCAAACCGGAGAGGCCCTGATTCCGGCAGAGGGGATCTTCCGATGCCGGCGGGTCACCCGGCCCGGTGCACCAGGCGGCCGCCGACCAAGGTGAGCGCCACGGCCCCCTTCAGCGTCCAGCCGCCGAACGGCGTGTTGCGGCTCCTGGAGCGGAATCGCGCCGGGTCGACCATGGTCTGCCGGGCGGTGGAAAAGACGGTGACGTCCGCCAGCGCGCCGGGGGCCAGCGTCCCCGCGCCCCCCGGGAGCTTCAAGATGGAGGCGGGGCCGGTGGAGTAGAGCCTCACGAAGCGGTCCAGGCCCACCCGCCCGGAAGCCACCAGCCTGTCCAGGCCCAGAGGCACGGCCGTTTCCAGGCCGATCACCCCGAACGGCGCCTGGTCGTACTCGACCTCCTTCTCCTCCACGGTGTGAGGCGCGTGATCCGAGGCCACCGCGTCGATGGTGCCGTCGGCCAGGCCCTCCAGCAGGGCCATCCGGTCCTCCTCCGCTCTCAGCGGGGGGTTCATCTTGGTGCTGGTGCCGTAGCCGCACACCGCCTCGTCGGTGAGGGTGAAGTGGTGAGGGGTGACCTCGCAGGTCACCCGGACTCCCCTGGCGCGGGCCGCGCGGATGAGGGCCAGCGACCCAGCGGTGCTGACGTGCGGCACGTGGATCCGGCTGCCCGCCAGCTCGGCCAGCCTCAGGTCCCGGAACACCATGATCTCCTCGGCCGCGGCGTGCATGCCCCGCAGGCCGAGGACCGTGGAGTGGAACCCTTCGTTCATGACACCCTCGCTGGACAGCGGGAGATCCTGCGCGTGGTTGATCACCGGGATGTCGAACATGCGCGCATACTCCAGGGCCTTGCGCATCAGGAAGCTCGACGAGACCGGCCGGCCGTCGTCGGAGACCGCCACGCAGCCCTGCCGGACCAGGCCCCCGATCTCGGACAGCTCCTCCCCCTTCAGGCCCTTGGTGATCGATCCGATGGGATGGACGCGAACGTAGGCCTGGGACGGATCGGCCTCGAAGCGGCGTCGCTGCTCCTCGGCGCGCGCTTTGATGAACTCGGTGACGCTGGGGTCGTCGTTCACCGGGCTGGTGTTGGGCATGGCCGCCACCGCGGTGAATCCTCCCGCGGCCGCCGCCATGCAGCCCGAGGCGATGGTCTCTTTGTCCTCCCGGCCCGGCTCGCGCAGGTGCACGTGCATGTCCACGAAGCCGGGCGCCACGACCAGCCCGTCGCAGTCGA
The DNA here is from genome assembly GCA_035281445.1 of Candidatus Polarisedimenticolia bacterium. GTDB lineage: Bacteria > Acidobacteriota > Polarisedimenticolia > JACPZX01 > DASXTC01 > DATEEA01. The sequence continues at coordinate 10,039 of DATEEA010000134.1, read as the reverse complement.
TGACCTCCCCGCCCTGGGGCCCGCGCAGTCCCTTGTCCACGCGGACGATGCGCCCGCCCTCGATCAGGACATCGAGCAGGCCGTCGGTGCCCGAGGCGGGGTCGACCACCCGCCCGTTCTTCAGCAGAAGGCCGGGCATCCTCATCCTCCCTGCGCCGGCGCGGCCGGGGGGGCGCCCCCCGCCAGCAGGTACAGGACGGCCATCCGCACGGCGATGCCGTTGGTCACCTGGTCCAGGATCACGGAGTAGCGGCCGTCCGCCACCTCGGAGGCGATCTCCACTCCACGGTTGATCGGCCCGGGGTGCATGATGATGACGTCGCTCGCCGCCCGCGCCACGCGCTCGGGGGTCAGGCCGAACAAGGCGAAGTACTCCCGCACCGATGGGAAGTAGCCCTTGCCCTGCCTCTCCATCTGGATGCGCAGCATCATGACCACGTCGGCCCCCTCCACCGCTTCGTCCATGCGATGGCTGACCTGCACGCCCAGGTCCTCGATCCCCGGGGGGATCAGCGTGGACGGGCCGGCCACGGTGACCTCGGCTCCGAGCTTGCGCAGGAGAAAGATGTTGGAGCGCACCACCCGGCTGTGAAGGATGTCCCCCACGATCACCACCTTCAGCCCGGCGATCCGCTTCTTCTTCTGGCGGATGGTGAAGGCGTCCAGCAGCGCCTGCGTGGGGTGCTCGTGCGCTCCGTCGCCGGCGTTGACGATGGAGGGCTTGCCCAGGACGCGGCTCAGGAAGTGGGGAGACCCGGGCATCCCGTGGCGGATCACGATGAAGTCGGGGTTCATCGCCTCCAGGTTCCTGGCGGTGTCGAGCAGCGTCTCCCCCTTGACCACGCTGCTGGTGCCGGCGGCGAAATTGAGCGAGTCGGCGGAGAGCCTCTTCTCGGCCAGCTCGAAGGAGGTCCTGGTGCGGGTGCTGGGCTCCATGAACAGGTTGATGACCGTCTGCCCCCTCAGCGTGGGAACCTTCTTGATCTCCCGCTGGCCGATCTCGGCGAACGACTCGGCGGTGTCCAGGATCAGGAGGATCTCCTCCGAGGTCAGCGGCTCTATCCCCAGCAGGTGCCGGCTCTTGAGCTGCACGTCAGTCTCCGGCCACGATCTCGACCGCGTCCCGGCCGTCCGATTCCCGCAGAAGGACCCGCACCAGCTGATCCAGCGACGTGGGGAGGTTCTTTCCCACGAAATCCGCCCGGATGGGAAGCTCCCTGTGTCCGCGGTCGATCAGCACGCAGAGCTGGATCATCCTGGGGCGGCCGAGATCGATGAGCGCGTCGAGGGCGGCCCGGATCGTGCGCCCCGTGAACAGCACGTCGTCCACGAGAACGATCTTGCGGCCCTGGACGGGGAACGCGATCTCCGTCTTGCGCAGGACGGGGTGCTCGGCGATCGTCGTGAGGTCGTCCCGGTAGAGGTTGATGTCCAGCACCCCCACCGGGATCTCCCGATCCTCGATGACGCGGATGCGATCGGCCAGCCGCCGGGCCAGAGGGACTCCGCGGGAGCGGATCCCCACCAGGGCCAGCCCTTCGATCCCCTTGTGTTTCTCGAGGATCTCGTGGGCCATCCGGGTCAGGGCGCGATCGATCGCCCCCTCGTCCATGGCCGTCCCCACCAACCGGGCGCCGTCCTGGTGCATCCGCCTCGCTCCCCGCCCGCGCCGCCGCGGGCAAAAAAAAACCGCCCTCGAGGGCGGTCATCGGCTCGTCTGGGACCGTTTCCGTTCGCGTGCCGGCATCGGCCGTGCTTCCTTCCCGCCTCTCCGGGCGTGATTAAAGGCGGAGCCATCCTAGCACGGAGGATGGCCGGCGGTCAAAGCGCTCCACCAGGGCTTCTCCGCCGGGCGGAGCGGCCGGGCCGGTGTGGTAGAGTGCGCGGGACATGCCCCTGGACACCGCGCTGCGCATCGAGGAGAACCGCCACCTGGGCGCAGCGCACTTCCTGCTGACGCTGTCGGCCCCACCGGGCTCGCCGCCGCTTCCCTCCTGGAAGGCCGGGCAGTTCGCGATGATCGGACTGGGGCTCCCCGGCCCCACCAACGATCCCCTGCTGCGCCGCCCCTTCAGCATCTTCGAACCACCGCCCCAGCGGCAGGCGCCGGCCTCCTCGCTGAGGATCTTCTACAAGGTCCTCGGGCGCGGGACGGCGCTGCTCGCGCGTGCCCGCCCCGGGACGACGGTCCCCTGCCTGGCCCCGCTCGGCAACGGCTTCGACCCTCCCCGCGCCGCGGGGAGCCGGCTGCTCCTGGTGGCCGGCGGGATCGGCGCGGCCTCGCTGCATCCGCTCGCGGTGCAGGAGCTGCGCGAAGGCCGGAGCCCGCTCATGCTGTACGGCTGCCGCACCGCGGCCGACCTGGCGGGGATCGCCCCGAGCCGCGAGGCGGGCATCGAAGTGCGCGTGGCCACCGACGACGGCACGGCGGGGGCCAGCGGGCGGGCCGGTGACCTCCTGGATCGGTTCCTGCGGGATGAAGGGCCCCAGGCTTCCCGGCGCTGGATCATCTGCGCCTGCGGACCGCACGCCATGATGCGCCACGCCGCCCAGGTGGCCGCGCGCCACGGCGTGCCCTGTCATGTCTCCCTGGAGAGCCCCATGGCCTGCGGGTTCGGCGTCTGCGTGGGCTGCGTCGTCGGGGTGCGGGACGGAGCCGGGGAGCCGCTGCGCTACCGCCGGATCTGCGTGGAGGGACCGGTGTTCGACGCGGCGGTGGTGGCCTGGTGAGCGCGGCCGCCGCGGGACCGGTCCTGGCCGTGTCGGCGGGGCCGCTGGCCTTGAAGAATCCGGTGATGACCGCCAGCGGGACCTGCGGGTACGGCGTGGACCTCCTCCCCCATCTGGAGCTGTCCGCGCTGGGAGGCATCGTGTGCAAGAGCCTCTCCTTGAAGCCGCGCGAAGGGAGCGCCCCCTGCCGCATCGCGGAGACGCCGGCAGGGATGCTCAACGCCATCGGCCTGCAGAACATCGGCGTGGAGGCCTTCTTGCGCGACAAGCTTCCCGAGCTGCGGCGCCACGACGTGGCGGTGGTGGCCAACATCTTCGGCGAGACCGTCCAGGAGTTCGCGCAGCTGGCCCGCGCCCTGGATGGAGCGGACGGCATCGCCGCCGTCGAGCTGAACATCTCCTGCCCCAACACGGCCAAGGGGGGGATCGAGTTCGGTGTCGACCCCGAGGCCACCGCCCGGGTGACCGAGGCGGTCAAGGCGGCCACGCGCCGTCCGGTCATCGTGAAGCTCTCACCCAATGTCACCGACATCACGCTGATCGCCCGTGCCGCGGCGGCCGCGGGAGCGGACATCCTCTCGCTGGTCAACACCTTCGTGGGGATGGCGGTGGACGTGCAGCGGGGGCGCCCCATCCTCGCGTCCGGGGCTGGGGGCCTGTCGGGCCCAGCCATCCGGCCGCTGGCCGTCCTGCTGACCTACCGCGTGGCCCGCGCCGTCTCCATTCCCCTCATCGGCCTGGGCGGGATCCGCTCGGGAGCCGACGCCCTGGAGTTCATCATGGCCGGCGCCTCCGCCGTGCAGGTGGGGACGGCAACCTTCACCGAGCCCGGCGCCGCGGCCAGGATCGTCCGCGAGATGGAGGAGCACTGCCGGCGCCACGGCGTGGCGAGCATCGCCTCGCTGATCGGGGCCGCGCACCAGCACGGCGCCTTCCCTCCCGAAGCCGGGCCCGCCGGCACGGCGGCTGCGGCAGGATGATCGGGGCGCGCGGCCGCGCCGCCCCCGCTTCGGCGGCCCTGCTGGCCGCGCTCGCGCTGCTGCTGGCCCCGGGCTGCGTCGGCCCCGTCCGGCCGGCCCCCGCCTCCGATCCCCGCCCCGCCCCCACCGGCTTCGCATCCTGGTACGGAGGCTCGTTCCACGGGCGCCGCACCGCCAGCGGCGAGCGCTTCGACATGCGGGGTTTCACCGCCGCCCACCGCACGCTCCCCTTCGGCACCTATCTCAAGGTGACCAGCCTGGCCAACGGCCGCTCGGTGGTGGTGCGGATCAACGATCGCGGGCCGTTCTCGGGAGGCCGCATGCTCGACCTGTCATGCGCCGCGGCGGCCCGCATAGGAGCCCTGGGCTCGGGAGTGGTGCGGGTGCGGGCCGAGCGGCTCGACCCGCAGAAAGGGCGCCGCCTTCACCGGAGGCAGCTTCCGGTCAACCCGCCTGGATCGTCTTCGAAGGCGGGGCGATGCGAGCCCGGCCGGGCAGGGTGAAGCGGAAGGAGGCCCCTTCGCCCGGGGCCGACTCCACCCAGATGCGCCCCCCATGGCGCTCCACGATCTTCCGGGCGATGGCCAGGCCGATGCCGTTGCCCTCGTGGCTCCCCCGGTCGTGGAGCCGCTGGAAGATGCGGAAGATGCGCTCGTGGTACTGCGGCTTGATCCCGATGCCGTTGTCGCTGACGGTGAACACGAATCCGCCGCCCTCCTCGGCCGACGCGATCTGGATCACAGGAGGCGCCTGGCTGCGGTACTTGACGGCGTTCTCCACCAGGTTCTGGAACACCATGCGGATCTGTGCGGCGTGCCCCACGACCGAAGGGAGCGCGCTCACGCGGACCTCGGCCCCGCACTCCTGCAAGGCGGGAGCCAGATCCTGGAGCGCCTCCTGCACGATCGCCCCGCAGTCGACGGGGGCCGGATCGAGCGCGTCTCCGTCGAGCCGGGAGTACTTCAGCAGGTCGCCGATCAGCCCGTGCATCCTGGTCGCCCCGTCCACCGCGTGGCGGATCAGCTCCCCGGCCTCGGGACCAAGCCGGGTCCCGTAGCGCCGCTCCAGCAGCCCGACGCAGTTGGCCACCGCCCTCAGCGGCTCACGCAAATCGTGCGCCGCGATGTACGCGAACTGCTCCAGGTCGGCGTTCATGATGGAGAGATCCGCCGCCTGCCTGGCCAGACGGCTCATCGTGCTGCGCGTCTCGGTGACGTCCCGGGCCACCGCGTAGTGGCACGCGTCCTCGGGGAAGGCCATGGCGCTCCAGGAGAGCCAACGGTGCGTCCCGTCGCGGCACAGGCAGCGGCACTCCAGGACGCGGCGCCCGGCATCCTCCGGCAGATCCCTCCAGAAGCGCCGCGCTGCGTCCTGGTCCTCGGGATGGACGAGGTCGAGCACGGCGCGCCCCTCGAGCTCGCGGGAAGGGATGCCCAGGCAGCCCTCCCAGGCCGGATTGACCATCTGGAACCGGCCGTCGAAACCGATGATCCCCATCATGTCCAGCGAGAGCGAGAAGAACCTGTTGCGCTGCGCCTCGACCCCGGCCAGCTTCCGCTCGTGCTCCCTCTGCTCCATGAGCAGGAGCTGCCTGGCCTGCTCGCGCACCTGCTGACTCTTGCGGAACAGCTCCACGAACACCCTCACCTTCGACTGGAGGATGGAGGGGCTGACCGGCTTGATCAGGTAATCCACCGCGCCGACCGCGTACCCCCTGAGGATGTGCTCGGGGAGCCTGTCGGCGGCGGTGAGGAAGATGATGGGGGTGTGCCGGGAGCGATCCCGGTCACGGATCAAGGCGGCCGTCTCGAAACCGTCCATCCCGGGCATCACCACGTCGAGCAGGATGACCGCGAAATCCTCGTCCAGCACCGCCTTGAGGGCCTCCATCCCCGATGCGGCCCGCACCAGACGGTGCCCCAGCTCCTCCAGCGAGGCTTCCAGCGCCTGGAGGTTCAGCTCCACGTCGTCCACCAGGAGCAGGCTCACCGGCCCGCCGTCCGGCTCTCGGTTCATGGATCCTCCTCCCTCAACGCACCCGCCGGAACAGCCGCGCCGGCGGCGAGGCCGCCTCGTAGCACCGCTCGTGGGGCGAGAGCTCGATGGACTCGCCCCCGCCGAGGCAGAGGAACCCCAGCAGGTCGAGACTCCGGTGCAGCAGATCGGCGACGCGCCGCTGCAGAGGTCCGGTCAGGGTGCGCAGCAGGTTCCGGCACAGGATCAGGTTGAACTCGTTGAAGACCGCGTCGGTGACCACGAAGTGACTGGCGAAGACGACCTTCTCTCCCAGACCGGGGTCGAAGGCGGCGCGCCCGCCGTCGATCCGAAGGTAGGCTTCCAGGCTCCCGCGGCCTCCGGTCCGCCGGTACGCCTCCGACGCCCGGGGCAGCTCCGCCGCACGCACGGTCCCCTCCCGCGCCGCGCGCACCGCGCTGTCGGACAGGTCCGTGGCGTAGAGACGGCACCGCTCCAGGAGTCCCTCCTCCTGCAGCACGATGGCCATCGCGTGCAGGTCGTGGCCGCTCCCGCCCCCGGCCACCCAGATCCTCGGCCTGGGATAGGTCCTGAGGATGGGGATCACCTCCTCGCGGATGGCCAGGAACAGCTCGGGCTCGTGGAACAGAGGCGTCCGCCGCCGGGCCAGATCCACGAGGAGCCGGTCCATGCAGGCGGCATCCCGCAGCAGCCGCTCCAGCAGCGCGGAGACAGTGGGAAGCCCTTCCCGCCTCCGGGCCCTTCGGGCGGCCCGCACCAGCGGACCCAGGTGGAATCCTGAGAAGTCGTACCCGTACCTCCTGTTCACCCCCTCCACCAGCAGGCGGACCTCCAGCTCCTCGAGCGGCCCGGCGTCCACGGGGCGCAGCACCTGGGCGCCCTATCGCTGCAGCCATACGCGGATGAGCGAGAGGAGCCGGTCGGTGTCCACGGGCTTGGGGATGTAGTCGGAGGCCCCGGCCTCGATGCACCGCTCGCGGTCCCCCTTCATCGCCTTGGCGGTCAAGGCGATGATCGGCAGGGACTGGAACCTCTCCACCTTCCGGATGCGCCGGATGGCCTCGTAGCCGTCGAGCTCCGGCATCATGATGTCCATCAGCACGATGTCGGCTTCGTCGCCGTTCTGGAGCGACTCCACAGCCTCGCGACCGTTCTGCACGTAGCGCACCTTCATGTCGCTTCGCTCCAGGACCGAGGTCAGCGCGAAGATGTTGCGGATGTCGTCGTCGGCGATCAGCACCTGCTTGCCCGACAGGGCGGGGTCGTTCTGCCGGATGGCCCGCAGCATCTGACGCTGCGGCTCCGGGAAGCTGGCCTGCGGGCGGTGCAGGAAGAGAGCCACTTCGTCGAGGAGGCGCCCCGGAGACCGGGCGTCCTTGACGATGATGGCCCGGGACACCTTGCGCAGCGAGCTCTCCTCCTGAGGACCCAGATCGCGGCCCGTGTAGATGACCACCGGCGTGCGGGAGCCCGCGGGCAGCCCTTTGAGCCGCTCCAGCACCTCGAAGCCGGTCATGTCGGGGAGGGTCAGGTCGAGCACCATGCAGTCGAAGGAGGAGCTCTTCAGGGCTTCCAACGCCTCGCCGCCGGACGCCGACTGCACGATCTCCACGTCCTGGCTGGACAGGAGATCCACCAGCGCCCGCCGCTGCACGTCCTCGTCCTCCACCAGGATCACCCGGCGGACCCTCCGCTCCGCGAAGGCCTTGAGGCGGGACAGGCTCTCCTCGAGCGACCGCCGGGACGCGGGCTTGGCCAGGTGGGCGAAGGCTCCCAGTCTCAGAGCCCGGTGCTTCTGGCGCACAACGGAGATGATCTGCACCGGGATGTGGCGCGTCTCCGGATCGTGCTTGAGGTAGTCGAGCAGCGCCCAGCCGTCCATGTCCGCCATCCGGATGTCGAGGGTGATGGCGTGCGGGCGGTGGCGCCGCGCCATGATCAGGCCCGCCTCGCCGCCGTGGGCGATGAGCCCCTTGAACTCCAGGGCGTGCGCCGCTTCCAGCACCTCGCTGGCGAACTCCATGTCGTCCTCCACGATCAGGAGGACCCTGTCGCCCGGGACGATGGCGGCGCGGTCGTCCCGCGTGCCACGGGGCAGGGTCAGGGAGACCTGGCTCTCTCCCAGCGGCACCGTCTCGCCGGTCTCGGGGAGCGCCACCGCGGGGACGTCGGCGGCCTCCACCTCCTGCGCCGCGGCCGGACGCGGGGGCACGTACAGGTCCGGCAGGTAGAGGGTGAACGTGCTCCCCTGCCCCTCGGCGCTCTCCAGCCTGAGCTCTCCCCCCAGCATCCGCGCGATCTCCCGGCTGATGGAGAGCCCCAGCCCCGTCCCACCGTACTTGCGGCTGGTGGTCATGTCCGCCTGGTGGAACGGCTCGAACACCATGCGGTGCTTCTCCGGAGGGATGCCGATGCCGGTGTCCATGACGGCGAAGGCCACCACGGCGCGCGCCCGGTTGAGCGTGTCCTGGTACGCGCTCCAGCCCTTGAGGGCCACGCCCACCCGCAAAGTGACCCGTCCGCTGGGCGTGAACTTGAAGGCGTTGGACAGCAGGTTGCGGAGGACCTGCTGGAGCCTCTTGGCGTCGGTCTGTATCGAGGGAGGGGACAGCGGATCCAGCTCGACGTCGAAGCCCAGCCTCCGGTTCTGGGCCACGTGGCGGAAGTTCAGCTCCACGTCCTGCGCCAGGTCCTGCAGCCGGATGTCCTCCACCTCCACGGGCGTGGTCCCCGACTCGATCTTGGAGAGATCCAGGATGTCGTTGATGAGGGCCAGCAGGTCGGTGCCGGAGGAGTGGATCCCCTTGGCGAACTCCACCTGCTTGGGGCTGAGGTTCCCGTCCCGGTTCTCGTAGAGCATCTTGGCCAGGATGAGCAGGCTGTTGAGCGGCGTCCTCAGCTCATGGGACATGTTGGCCAGGAAGTCGGACTTGTACTTGGAGGTCCGGGCCAGCTGATCCGCCTTCTCCTCCAGCTCGGCGTTGATCTGCTGCAGCTCCTGGGCCAGCGTCTGGGACTGCTTGAGGAGGTCCTCGGTGCGCATCGTGGCTTCGATGGTGTTGAGCACGATGCCGATGCTCTCGGTGAGCTGCTCCATGAAGTGGAGATGGATCGCGCTGAACCGGCTGAAGCTGGCCAGCTCGATGACCGCCTTGACCTTCTCCTCGAACAGCACGGGCAGGACCACCACGCTGGAGGGACGCGACGATCCCAGGCCCGAGCCCACCCGGATGTAGTCGGGGGGCGCCTCCTCCACCAGGATGGGCCGCCTCTCCATGGCGCACTGCCCGACCAGCCCCTCCCCCACCTCGATCTTCCCGGGGAGCGTTTTGCGGTCGGGGCAGGCGTACCCGGCGGTCACCCCCAGCGCCGGAGCGCGGTGGCCGTTGCCCCCCGGGGATCCGGGCTCGGTGTAGGAGTAGAAGGCGCCGTACTGCGCCTCCACCAGGGGCGCCATCTCCGAGAGGATCTGCCGCGCCACCGTCTCCAGATCCCGCTGGCCCTGCAGCATCCGGGTGAACTTGGCCAGGTTGGTCTTGAGCCAGTCCTGCTCCGCGTTCTTGCGCGTCGTCTCGCGCAGATTGCGGATCATCTCGTTGATGTTGTCCTTCAGCGCCTCCACCTCGCCGCGGGCCTCCACGGCGATCGATTGGGTCAGATCTCCCTTGGTCACCGCGGTGGCCACGTCGGCGATGGCGCGCACCTGCGTGGTGAGGTTGGCGGCCAGCCGGTTCACGTTGTCGGTGAGGTCGCGCCAGGTCCCGGTGGCTCCCGGGACGCGGGCCTGCCCGCCCAGCTTCCCCTCCACGCCGACCTCCCGGGCCATGGTGGTCACCTGATCGGCGAATGTGGCCAGCGTGTCGATCATGTTGTTGATGGTCTCGGCCAGCGTGGCGATCTCCCCGCGGGCCTCCAGGGTCAGCTTGCGGTTCAGCTCCCCCTTGGCCACGGCGGTGACCACCACGGCGATGCGCCGGACCTGGTTGGTGAGGTTGCTGGCCATGAAGTTCACGTTGTCGGTGAGGTCCTTCCAGACGCCGGCCACCCCCTTCACCTCGGCCTGCCCGCCCAGCTTCCCCTCGGTCCCCACCTCGCGGGCCACGCGGGTGACCTCCGAGGCGAAGGCGTTGAGCTGGTCCACCATCGTGTTGATGGTGTCCTTGAGCCGCAGGATCTCCCCCTTCACCTCCACGGTGATCTTGCGGGAGAGGTCCCCCTTGGCCATGGCCGTGGTCACCTCGGCGATGTTGCGCACCTGGTCGGTGAGGTTGCTGGCCATCAGATTCACGTTGTTGGTGAGGTCCTTCCAGACGCCGGCCACCCCGCTCACCTCG
>DATEEA010000133.1:0-9361 GCA_035281445.1 Candidatus Polarisedimenticolia bacterium | reverse complement strand
TTCCGTACCCACTTCGCGGGCCACGCGGGTCACCTCCGAGGCGAAGCTGTTGAGCTGATCGACCATCGTGTTGATGGTGTTCTTCAACTCGAGGATCTCGCCTTTGACGTCGACGGTGATCTTCTTCGAGAGATCCCCATTGGCAACGGCCGTGGTCACCTCGGCGATGTTGCGCACCTGGTTGGTGAGGTTGCTGGCCATGGAGTTCACGTTGTCGGTGAGGTCTTTCCACACCCCGGCCACGCCACGCACCTCGGCCTGCCCGCCCAGCTTCCCCTGGGTCCCCACCTCCCGGGCCACGCGGGTGACCTCGGAGGCGAAGGCGTTGAGCTGGTCCACCATGGTGTTGATGGTGTCCTTGAGCCGCCGGATCTCGCCGCGCACCTCCACGGTGATCTTCCTGGAGAGGTCCCCCTTGGCCACGGCGGTGGTGACGTCGGCGATGTTGCGGACCTGGCTGGTGAGATTGCTGGCCATGAGGTTGACGTTGTCGGTCAGGTCCTTCCAGATGCCGCCGACCCCGGTGACCTCCGCCTGCCCCCCCAGCTTCCCCTCCGTGCCGACCTCCTTGGCCACACGGGTGACCTCGGAGGCGAAGGCGTTGAGCTGGTCCACCATGGTGTTGATGGTGTTCTTGAGCTGGAGGATCTCGCCTCGCACCTCGACGGTGATCTTGCGGGACAGGTCTCCCTTGGCCACCGCTGTGGTGACGTCGGCGATGTTGCGGACCTGGCTGGTCAGGTTGCTGGCCATGGAGTTGACGTTGTCGGTGAGGTCCTTCCACACCCCCGCCACCCCCTTCACGCGGGCCTGTCCTCCCAGCTTCCCTTCCGACCCCACCTCGCGGGCCACGCGGGTCACCTCGGAGGCGAAGGAGCTGAGCTGGGTCACCATGGTGTTGACCGTGCGGGCCACCTGCAGCGCGGCCCCGGTCACCGGGCGCCCTTCGATCCGCGTGGGCATGGTCTGCGAGAGGTCGCCACGGGCCACGGCGCCGATGACGCGGGCCACTTCGTTGGTGGGCTGCACCAGGTCCTCGATGAGCGAGTTGACGGCGCGGATGCCCGTGGCCCAGGAGCCTCCTCCCCCGCGCGTGGAGGCGCGCTCGCCGAGCTTGCCTTCCTTGCCCACCACGCGGCTGATGCGTTCGAACTCGGCCGCCCGCGCCCGGCTCAGGGCGATCACGGAGTTGAGCGTCCGGGCGATCTCCGCGCAGTCCCGGCTGGAGCCGGCAGGCATCCGGACGCTGAAGTTGCCCTTCTTGTAGGCGCGGAGCGTCTTCATCAACGCTCGGACGTCCGCTTGGCTCAGGCTGGACGGCTGTGTCGGCACGCTATCCCCCGGCTGTCGGCGATGTGAACTGGGTTGTCCCGGAACGGGAAGGATATCGAGGTTCCCCCGGCGGCCACAATCGGGGATTCCCTGATGTCCCCGCGGCCGCCGCGCTTCGTATAATGTCGGGCCTGAGCGGCCGGAGGCGGCGGTCCGATCCACCACCGCCGCGGGCAGCCTGGGCTGCGTCCGCCGCGCATCATGCTGATGCAGCACAATCCCTGCCGCCGCCCCGCCTGTCCGAGGGCCGGGGCAGGCGGTCGACGCGGAGCCACGGGTGATCGACCCAACGGAATCGGGAGGGATGGGCTGAGGCGATGGACGCCGATCGCGCGCCCCGCCGTCTGCGCGGCTCGGGTCTCCGGCCCGTGAACCGCTTCGGCGGCCCCCGCCGGGCCGCCGACCCCGATCACGCCCAGGACGGCCCGCAGGGGGCGGCCTGGCTCGAGGACCCTTCGACCCGCTACATCCCGGACCGCTCGCGCAGCATCGTCTCCACCAACGACAGCCCGGACATCGGGTTCCGCCACAGCGTGAACCCGTACCGGGGCTGCCTCCACGGGTGCTCCTACTGCTACGCCCGTCCGACCCACGAATACCTCGGCCTGGACGCCGGGCTCGATTTCGAGAGCACCATCGTCTACAAGCCGGAGGCGGGAAGCCTGTTCCGCGAGTTCCTGGCCCGCCCCGGATGGACCGCCGAGACGGTGGTCCTGTCCGGCGTGACCGATCCCTACCAGCCGGTGGAGCGCTCGCTGGGACTCACCTCGGCCTGCCTGGAGGCGGCCGAGGAGGCGGGACAGCCGGTCAGCGTCATCACCAAGAACGCGCTCGTCCTGCGCGATCTCGATCGTCTCGCGCGCATGGCCGCGCGGGGCCTCGCCCACGTCAACGTCAGCCTCACCACGCTGGACGCCGAGCTGGCCCGCAGGATGGAGCCGCGCACCAGCCTCCCCGCGGGGAGGCTCGAGGCGATCCGGGCCCTGTCGGCGGCCGGCGTGCCGGTCCGGGTGATGGTCGCGCCGGTGATACCAGGACTGAACGACAGCGAGATCCCGGCGATCCTGGCCGCCGCGGCCGAGGCGGGGGCGCGTTCCTCGGCGTCGATCCTGCTGCGTCTTCCGATGGCCGTGGGACCGATCTTCCTGGAATGGCTCGATCGGACCATGCCCGCGCGCCGGGCCAGGATCGAGGGCCTCCTGAGGCAGACCCGGCAGGGCCGCCTCAACGACCCGCGCTTCGGATCCAGGATGCGGGGCTCCGGCGAGATAGCCACGAGGATCCGCGCTCTTCACGACCTCTTCGCCCGCAGGCACGGCCTCGATCGGCCGCTGCCGCCGCTCGACCCCTCGGGCTTTCGGCCGCCGGCCGGGCCCGGCGGCCAGCGGCGGCTGTTCTGAAGGGGACGAGGTCTCCACGTCAACGCGGATTCCCCGGCCGGGCCGGAAGCGGCGGTGACAGCATGAGCCTGGAGCCAGCCCGGGCGCGCCCTCGCGCCGCAGCGTCCCGGAGGTCGCTCCTGGACGACCTGCCGGCGATCGTCTGGACGAGCGATGCCGACGGACGCTTCTCGCGGCTCAACGCGCGGGCCCGGGAGCGCCTCGCCGCCTCCAACCGTCCGGCGGAGCGGTGGCTGGACGGGATCCACGACGACGACCTCGACCGCTGCCGGCGGACCTTCGCCGAGGCCCGGGATCTGCGCCGCCCCTTCCGTCTCAGCTACCGCCGGATCGGCGCCGACGGCTCCGCCTGGTGGGCGCTCGACCAAGCCTCCCCCAGGCTGGCCTCCGCCGGCCGCTTCGGCGGCTTCACCGGGGTCTGCGTGGAGGCCTGCCCCCAGGAGGATGCCGGCTCCCGCCAGGCGGCCGGCGACCGGGCGATGCGCCAGGCCGAGAGGGAGCTCGAAGCGGTGGCCCGCGCCGCCAGCCACGATCTGAAGGAGCCGCTGAGCATCGTCGCCGTCTACAGCGAGCTGCTGCGAAAGCGCCACGGCGGGAAGCTGGACGAGGAAGCCGACCGCTTCGTCCGGTACAGCGTGGACGCCGTGCACAGGATGCACGCCCTGCTCAACGATCTGGTGGCCTATTTGAGGATCCCCAGGATCGGGACCCGGCTCCCCGACCCGGTGGACGCCGGAGCGGTGCTGCAATCCGTGCTCTTCGATCTGAAGCCGTCGCTGGAGAGGGCCGGAGCGATCCTCACTCGCGAGCCGCTCCCCGCCCTGCGCGCCGAGGAGGGGCACCTGCGGCAGGTCTTCTGGAGCCTGCTCGACAACGCGCTGAAGTTCCGCGGGGTGGAGCCTCCCCGTGTCCACGTCGGCTGCACCAGAACCTCCGCCGAGGCCGTGGTCTCCGTGTCGGACAACGGCATCGGCATCGATCCGCGGCACGCTCCCAGGATCTTCGGCGTGTTCCAGCGGCTCCATGGATACGAGTACGAAGGGACGGGGATGGGCCTCGCCCTGGCCGGCAAGATCGTCGAGCTGTACGGGGGCAGGATCTGGGTCGAGTCGGAGGCGGGACGGGGAGCCACCTTCCGGTTCACGCTCCCGGCGGGCGAGACGCCCCCCCGGTGACCGCCGCCTGATCCTGCACCACCACCATCCCGCCGGTCCGAGCAGGGCGTCGGGGGAGAAGGTCAGTCCAGCTCGGCGTCGAACAAGCGCGAAAGGAGCGGGTAGACGGCGTCTCCGGAGGCCATCGGCTCCCCGTCGGGCCCGAACAGCACCAGATGGGGCAGGGAGGTGACCCTGTGCTGCTCGACCACGGGCGTGGTCCAGTCCACGATGTCGATCTTCCGGATGGCCACGTTGGGGTGCCGGGAAGCGATGCTGCGCAGCCCCACGTCGATGCTCCGGCAGGGCGGGCACCAGTCGGCGTAGAAGTCGTAGACCGTGTACTTCCCCTTCACCGCCAGGGCGGCCAGGTCCACCGGCTCGCCGTGGGAGACCACCTCCACGTCCCCCGGCGGGAGATCGGGCCGCTCCGGCCCCGATCCCATCCGGTACGCGGCGTAGCCGATGACGCCGCCGGCGATCAGCAGCACCAGCGAGAGGAGGATCCTCTCCGGTCCGCGCCGGGGGCCGGCCGGCGGCGGCTGGGGCGGGACGGGACCCGGATCGCTCATGGCCGTGTCTCCATGCCGCATCCAACAGGGGCGGCGTCTCGATTATGCCACGCCGGCCCGGGGGGCCCCCGCCCCGGCGCGTTGCGCCGGCGGACCCGATCTGCGAGAATCGCCCATCGATGCACCCCCGCGACCGCCTCATCGTGGCCCTCGACCTCCCCACTCCGGATCAGGCTCTTGCCGCGGCCGCCGGCCTGCGGGACCGGGCGGGGCTGTTCAAGGTCGGGCTGGAGCTCTTCTGCTCGGCGGGACCGGAGGTCGTCCGGCGCCTCGGCGCGGGGGGCAGCGGCGTCTTCCTGGACCTGAAGCTGCACGACATCCCGCGCACCGTGGAGCGCGCGGTCGCCTCCTGCGCCCGGTCGGGCGCGCGGATGCTGACGCTGCACATGGGAGGGGGGCCGGCCATGGCCGAAGCCGCCGCGCGGGCGGCCCGCGCCGCCCCCGGGCGCCCGCGGCTGCTCGGCGTGACGGTGCTGACCAGTTTCGACAGGGGCGAGCTGGCCGCCGTGGGGGTGCCGGGGACCGTGCAGGATCAGGTCGTGCGCCTGGCCAGGATGGCGCGCGACGCGGGGCTGGACGGCGTGGTGGCTTCGCCGCACGAGATCGCCGCGATCAAGGAGGCCTGCGGCCCCGCGTTTCTCGTGGTCACCCCTGGGGTGCGGCCCGCCGGATGGCCGGCTGGGGATCAGCGGCGCACCATGACCCCGCGGGAGGCGGTGGCCGCCGGGGCCGACTACCTGGTGGTGGGCCGGCCCATCCTGGAAGCTCCCGACCCCGCGGCCGCCGCCTCCGCGCTGGTCGAGGAGATGCGGGGTTGAGCGGCCACCGCTGCGACGACTGCGGGCGGCGGCTCTCCTCCCTTCCCCTCCCCTGGCGGTGTCCCTGCGGCGGTCCGCTGTCGGTGGCGGGCAGGGGCCGCTTCGATCCCAGGGCCGTCGCGTCCCGCCCTCCCACGCTGTGGCGCTACCGGGAGGCCATCGGCGTCGGCCTGCGGCTGGAGCCGGTCACGCTGGGGGAAGGCATGACCCCGATCGTGCAGCGCGAAGTGGCCGGCCTTCCCGCGCGCTTCAAGCTGGAGTTCCTGATGCCCACCGGCTCCTTCAAGGACCGCGGGGCCACCGTCGTGCTGAGCCAGATGGCGGCCTCGGGGATCTCCCGCGCCGTGGAGGACTCCTCCGGCAACGCCGGCGCGGCCATGGCCGCCTACGGAGCCCGGGCGGGGATCGAGGTGGACGTGCTGGTGCCCCACGACGCCCCGGGACCCAAGCTCGCCGCCATCGAGGCCCACGGGGGCAAGGTGCAGAGGATCCACGGGGGACGGGCGGCCGCCTCCGCCGAGGCGCTGCGCCGCGCCGAGGCCGGCCTCCCCTTCGCCAGCCACGTCTGGCACCCCTGTTTCCTGGAGGGGACCAGGACCTTCGCCTACGAGGTCTGGGAGCAGTGCGGCGCGATGCCGGCGCGGATCTTCTTTCCCGTGGGCAACGGCTCGCTCCTGATCGGCGCCTTCGACGGCTTCGTGCAGCTTCTCGACGAGGGGCTGATCCGGGCGCTGCCGCGCCTGATGGCCGTGCAGGCCTCCGCTTGCGCTCCCTTCCTGGCCGCCCAGGGGGATCCTCCGGAGGCGGGGGCCACCATCGCCGACGGCATCCGCATCGCGCGCCCCCCGCGGCACCGGCGGATACGCGAGGCGGTCTCCCGCTCGGGCGGGGCCTTCCTGGCGGTGGACGACGAAGCCATCCAGGCGGCGCGCCACGCGCTCTGCCGGGCCGGTCTCGGCGTGGAGCCGACCTCCGCGGCCGCGCTGGCCGGCGCGCTGCAATGGCGCTGTGAGGCGGGCCCCGCGGCGGCCCGGGAGAGCGAGGAGCCCGGCGGCTGGCTGATCCCGCTGACCGGCACGGGGCTCAAGGTGGCGGCGTGAGGGTGACCTTCCTGGGGACGGGGACGTCGGTGGGGGTCCCCGCCATCGGCTGCCGGTGCCCCGTCTGCTCCTCGCGCGATCCTCTGGATCGCAGACTCCGAACCTCGGCCCTCGTGGCGGCGGGCGGACGCAACATCCTCATCGATGCGTCCATCGATCTGCGCCAGCAGATGCTGCGCGAGGGGGTCGATCGTCTCGATGCCGTCCTGCTCACCCACGGACACGCCGACCACGTGTTCGGCCTCGACGATCTCAGGATGTTCAACTACAGGCAGCAGCAGCCGATCCCCATCCACGGGAGCCCGGCGACTCTGGCCGATCTCCGGCGCACCTTCTGGTACGTCTTCCAGGAGCCCCCGGACGCCAGCAGCCGTCCGCAGCTCGATCTGATCCCCGTGGAGGGTCCCTTCGACTGCGCCGGCGTGAGCGTGGAGTCGTTCCGCGTCCTCCATGGATCGATGCCCATCCTCGGCTACAGGGTGGGCGGCTTCGGCTACATCACCGACGGGAGCTCCCTGCCCGAGGAGACGATCGCGGCGCTGCGGGGCCTGGATCTGCTGGTCATCAACGCCTTGCGGCGCAAGCCTCACCCCACCCACTTCACGCTGGACGAGGCGCTGCGGGCCATCGAGAGGATCCGGCCGCGCAGGGCGCTGTTGACCCACATCAGCCATGATTTCGGGCACGCCGAGCTGGCCGGCGAGCTCCCCCCGGGGGTCGAGCCGGCCTATGACGGCCTCCGCGTGGATCTGGAGATGCCGCCGGACCCGGGGGCGGCCCCGTGATCTCCCGCCCGGCGGCCGGGGCCCTTCTGGCGGCGTGCGCAGCGCTGCATCCCGCCATGACCGCGCCCGCGTCTCCCATCAGCAACGAGGACGTGGTCAGGCTGGCCGCGGCCGGAGAGACGGACGAGTCGATCGTGCAGGTCATCGAAGCCGCCTCCTCGACCGCCTTCGATCTCGATCCCGAGATCGTCGTCGAGCTGCGCCGGGCCGGCGTGAGCGACAAGGTGATCGAAGCGATGCGGCGCGCCTCGTCCCGCGCCCGCGCGCAGCCGCCATCGGGCCCGGCCCCGGCCTTGGAAGGCGCACTGGAGGTCGCCTTCGGTCCGCCCGCGCCCGGCCTCCCGCTCCGGCCGCCCACGATCCCCGCTGCGGGACAGGACGGCGCCGCGGTGGCCTTCGCCTTCTACCTCGCCTGCGCCACCCCCGACCACGTCCCCGAGGGGTGGCTCTCCTCCCCGCTCGCGGCGGAGCTGCCCCGCCACCACATGATCTGGTTTTTTGACGAGGCGCGCCCCGTGGCCGGCGCCGAGAGGCGGCTCAGGCTCGAACTGCCCGCCTCGCGGCTCCTGCCCCTGCCCGCCGGGCGCCATGCGCTGCTGGCCGGGCTGGCGTCCAGGGAAGGGGCGGGCCCATGGCGTCTCCTGGCCGCGGCGCAGGCCGACCTGGAGACGGCGGCCGGTTCCGCCTCGCGGCTCACGCTCTCGCTGAGGGAGAGGCGCGGCGGCTCCCCCTTCGCCCCGGGCTACCTCTGCGCGGTCACCTCGGCGGGACCGGATCCCTGACGGGACGATCCTTCTGCCCGGCAGGGCCGGATCCCATCAGTCTCATGATCCCGAGCGCGGCCAGGCGGGCGCAGCGCTCCATGTTGTACGGCTCGGCCTCGGTGGTGACCTCGGGTCGGTCTCCCGAGGAGTGGTAATACTTCGAGTAGTCCACGAACAGCTTTCCCCGCTCCGGCCATCCGGCGGAAGTCCACCCCGGCGTCTGATCGAGGAGAGTCGGGGCGTCCCACGCCGAGGTGTAGATCGTGGTGGAGGGGATCCTTTCCGCCACGATCCCCATCCCCTTGTGCTCGCGTGGAAGGAAGACGTAGGCGTCGGTCCCGCCCAGCGTGGGGACGCTGGTGTGGACGGCCCAGAACCCGGGCTCGCCGGCGTGGTCGCGCGCCACCTGCTCCAGCGTGCGCAGCAACGGCTCGTTCCAGGGGACGTCGTTGCCCTCGTAGTAGAGGGCGTCCCTCTCCGCCCCCGTTCCCGCCTGATCGTAGTTGATGACCGCCGCGTGCCGGGCCATCTCCCCCGGCCTCGAGGCCGCGTAGGCGCGCGAGGAATGGATCTCCGCGCCCCACACGGCGAAGCGGACGGCAGGCCGGCTGCCGGGAAGGAGCCCCGCGGCGGCGGCCCACGAAAGCGCGCGCGCCACCTCCACCAGGGCGGCGACCCCCGAGGCGTTGTCGTCGGCGCCCGGGCCGCCGCTGTCGGAGTCGCCGTGCGCGCACACCAGGATGATCTCCCCGCCCCTGGCCCCGGCGCCCGGCAGCGTGGCCAGGACCGTGCGCGGCCGGCCCTTCCCGATGGTGGAGCGCAGCGACAGCGTCACGCTCGGCTCCGGACGGCCGGCGGCCTCCCGCAGCCGCCTTCCGTCCCGGGCGGAGAAGGCGAAGACCGGGATCGGCGCCCGCCCTTCTCCTTCCGGCAGCTCGAGGATGGGCGCCCAGTCGGTGAAGCGCCCGGGCTCCTCGCCGGGATCGACCAGCACCGCCCGCGCCCCGCGCTCCACGGCGCGCGCGTACGCCCCCGGCGACCGTCGCGGCACGATGACCGCCGCCCCCGCCGCGGGATGGCCGGGGCCGGGAGGAACCTCCAGCGTCGCCGGCAGGGCCAGCGGCAGGACGCTCTCCGGCAGGGAGGGAGAGAACCCGTAGGGCCAGGCCGACGGCAGCGATCCTTCGGGAAGCGACGCCGACCAGGAGTGCTCGACGTGGAACGGTGTCTCGGGATCGTCGATCCGCTCGACCGACAGCCCCAGCGCGGCGAGGCGCCGGGCCACGGACTCCGCGGCTCGATCTCCGGAAGGGGTCCCTCCCATCCGCGGGCCCAGGGCCACCAGCTCCCGCACGAAGGCCAGGGCCTGCTCGCGCGACACCCGCGCGGCCACCTCGCGCTCCGCCGCCGCGCCGGCGAGGTCCCCCGCGGCCGCG
>DATEEA010000132.1:0-25014 GCA_035281445.1 Candidatus Polarisedimenticolia bacterium | reverse complement strand
CGTGTCCCTGCAGGTGGCCCAGGTGGTGATCTACAACCTCACCTTCACCCAGGCGCAGGGACGCTTCCTCTTTCCCGCCCTGGGTTCGATCGTCCTGCTGATGACCACCGGCCTGCTCGAGCTGGCGCGCCGGGCGGGGCTGCCGGAGCCTGGGCCGCGGGCGGCGGCCCTGGGGATCGCGCTGATGGCCATCGCCAACATGGCGGTCCTGGAGCTGCTGGTGGCGCCGGCCTACGGAGCGGCCATCCGCGCGGACTGATCGGTCCCCAGGAGGCGGGCCAGGTGCCGGCCGGTGGCCGACCCGGAAGCGGCCACCGCCTCGGGGGTGCCCGCGGCCACCACCCGCCCCCCCTCCTCCCCCGCGCCCGGCCCGAGGTCCACCACGTGATCGGCCCCGGCGATCACCGTCAGGTGGTGCTCGATGAGGACCACGGTGCTCCCCTGCTCGACCAGGCTGTGCAGCGCGCGCATCAGCCGCGTCACGTCGGCCATGTGCAGCCCGGTGGTCGGCTCGTCCAGCAGGTAGAGCGTGCCGTCCCTGGTCGGCTTGCCCAGCTCCGCGGCGAGCTTGATCCGCTGCGCCTCCCCTCCCGAGAGCGTGGGAGAGGGTTGTCCCAGCGTGAGGTAGCCCAGCCCGAGATCGCGCAGGATGGCCAGGAACCGGGCGATGGCCGGCACGTTGGCGAAGAAGGGGACCGCTTCCTCCACGGTCATGGCCAGGACATCGGCCATGGACTTCCCCTTGAACCGGATCTCCAGTGTCTCGGCGCCGTAGCGCTGTCCCCGGCACGACTCGCACTCCACCCACACGTCGGGCAGGAAGGTCATCTCCACCTTCACCCGCCCCTGCCCGGCGCACGACTCGCACCGTCCTCCCTTGACGTTGAACGAGAAGCGCCCCGCGGCGTGGCCGCGCGCCCTCGATTCCGGCAGCGCCGCGAAGACCTTGCGGATCTCGTCGAAGAACCCGACGTAGGAGGCGGGCGTCGAGCGTGGCGTGCGCCCGATGGGGGTCTGGTCGATCTCCACCACGCGCGTCACCGCCTGGGCCCCCCTCAGTCCGCGGTGCGCCCCCGGCACGGCCGGATCCCCGAGCAGCCGCCGGCGCATGGCCCGGTGCAGGACGTCGTGGACCAGCGTGCTCTTGCCGGAGCCGGAGACCCCGGTCACGCAGGTGAGGGCCTGGATCGGGATGGCCACGTCGATCGAGCGGAGATTGCGGGCCGACGCGCCCAGGATGGTCAGCCACCGGCGCGGCCGCCGCCGCTGTCTCGGCTCCGGTCTCCCTCCCTGGGCCAGGCAGCGCCCGGTCAGAGAAGCGGGCGCGGACACGATGCGCGGCAGCGGGCCGGCCGCCACCAGAGTCCCTCCCGCGCGCCCCGCCCCGGGTCCCAGATCGAGGATCCAGTCGGCCGCCCGGATGGTCTCCTCGTCGTGCTCCACCACCACGATGGTGTTGCCGCGGGCCTTGAGCTGCGACAGGGTCTCCAGCAGGCGTGCGTTGTCCCCGGGGTGCAGGCCGATGGTCGGCTCGTCCAGGATGTAGCAGACCCCCTTGAGGTTGGATCCGAGCTGGGCGGCCAGCCGGATGCGCTGAGCCTCCCCTCCCGACAGGGTCGTCACCGGCCGGTCCAGGGTCAGGTAGCCGAGCCCCACTTTCTCCAGGAACTCCAGCCTGGGGACGATCTCCCTCAGGATGTCACCCGACACCGCCAGGGCCCTCCCTCTCAGCTTGAGACCGCGAGACCAGGCCAGCGTCTCCCGCACGGTCATCGAGGCCAGCGCGGCGATGGAGCGCCCGGCCACCCTCACGGCCAGGCTCTCCGGACGAAGGCGGGCTCCTCCGCACGCCGGGCAGGCGGCGCCGTCGCCGGGCTCCTGGTCCACGCCTGCGGCTTCGGCGGGATGCGCGTCCTCCTGCCCGGAGGGCGCGTCAGGCGCGGCCGCGGACCCGTAGCCGGCGCACTGGGGGCACGCGCCGTGACGGCTGTTGAAGGAGAAGTGCAGGGGATCCGGCTCGGGGAAGGAGAGGCGACAGCTCGGACAGGAGCGCTCGCGCGCGTAGTACTTCTGATCCCGGGCTCCCGCGCCGTGAGGGGCGAAGTAGAGGCGGCCCTCTCCCACCTCCAGCGCCCGCTCGGCCAGGGCCTCCAGCGCCTTGCGCCGGCGCACGCCGATCTCCATCAGGCCCACCAGCACGTCGATGCTGTGCTCCTTGAAGCGATCCAGCGCCGGGACGCGCGAGAGGTCCTCAAAGCGCCCGTCGATGCGCGCCATCCTGAACCCGGCGCGCCGCAGCCGCTCGATCACCTCCCGGTGCGAGCCCTTGCGGCTCACCACCACCGGCGCGAAGACCCTGGCCAGCCGGCCGCCGGCGTGCCGCAGCATGTCGTCCACCATCTCGGGGACGCTCCAGGCGGCCACCGGCAGCCCGCAGCGGTGGCAGTGCTGGGTCCCCGCCTTGGCGTACAGAAGCCGCAGGTAGTGGTAGACCTCGGTCACCGTGGCCACCGTGGACTTGCGTCCGCCGCGCGAGGAGCGCTGCTCGATGCTCACCGTCGGAGGGATGCCCTGCACCAGATCGACGTCCGGCCTGTGGAGCTGCCGGACGTACTGCCGGGCGTAGGCCGACAACGTGTCGATGTACCGCCGCTGCCCCTCGGCGAAGAGGATGTCGAAAGCGAGGGTGGACTTGCCCGATCCCGACAGGCCGGTCACCACGGTCAGCTTCCCGCGCGGGATCTCCACATCGATCCCGCGCAGGTTGTGCTCGCGCGCTCCCAGGATGCGAATCGATCCGTCCGGCCCGCCGGGCCCCGCGGCCGTCCCCCGCCCGCCGCCGCGGCCGGACCGCGCGGGCGCTTCCCCCTCCAGCGCCTCGGCCAGGAAGCGGCCGGTGATGGAGGCGCCGCGCCGGCCGGCCGCGGCCACCTGCTCGGGCGTCCCCGCGCAGACGACGCGGCCCCCGGCCTCCCCGGCCTCCGGCCCCATGTCCACGATCCAGTCGGCGCACCGGATCACGTCCAGGTTGTGCTCGATGACGATCACCGAGCCGCCCGCTTCCACCAGCCGGTCCAGCGCCTCCACCAGCACCTTCACGTCCCGGGCGTGCAGACCCGTGGTCGGCTCGTCGAACAGGAAGAGCGTCCCGGCGGCGTCTCCCGCGAGGTGCCTGGCCAGCTTGAGACGCTGCGCCTCCCCTCCCGAGAGCGTGTTGACAGGCTGGCCGAGGCGGAGGTAGCCGAGCCCCACGTCGATCATGAGGCGGAGCCGCTCGGAGGCCGCCGGAAGGTCCCCCAGGAGCTCCATCGCCTCCCAGGCGGTCAGCCGCAGCAGGGCGTCGATGGAGCGGCCGCGGAAGCGCACCTGGAGCACGTCGGGGCGATAGCGGCGCCCGCGGCACTCGGGACAGGAGACGAAGACGTCGCTGAGGAACTGCATCTCGATGCGCTGCGAGCCTTCCCCGCGGCACGTCTCGCAGCGGCCGCCCGGAGCGTTGAAGGAGAAGGTCCCCGGCGTGAAGCCCCTCTCGCGGGCGGCGCTGGTGGCGGCGTACAGGGCGCGGATCGGATCGAACGCCTTGAGGTAGGTGACCGGATTGGATCGAGGCGTCCTCCCGATGGGGGACTGATCCACCATCACGCAACGGGCCACCTGCTCCGCTCCCCGCAGCGACCGGAGCGCCCCGCGCTCTTCCTCGTCCTGGCGTCCCCCCTCCGGGCGGGGCCCTTCGTCCGCCGGCCTCCCGGCGGGGGCGGTCAGCGCGGGGTGCAGGATCTGCTCGATGAGGGTGCTCTTGCCGGAGCCGGAGACGCCGGTCACGCACACCAGCGCGCGGAGGGGAAGGTCCACGTCCAGGTCCCTCACGTTGTGGCAGGTGGCCCCCCGGAGGCGCAGCCCCCGGGAGGGGTCCGCGCGCCGCCGGCGCGCCGGAGTGGGGAGGGCCCCGCCCTTCGACAGCGACCGTCCGGTCACGCTGGCCGGCGAGGCCAGGGCCTCCTCCCATGTCCCCTGGAACACCACCTCTCCGCCGCTCTCTCCCGCCCCCGGTCCCATGTCGATGATCCGGTCGGCCGCGCGCATGACCTCCGGCTCGTGCTCCACGACCACCACGGTGTTGCCCTGATCCCTCAGCCCGCCCAGGATGCGGACGAGCCGGCGGTTGTCCCTGGGGTGGAGCCCGATGGAGGGCTCGTCCAGCACGTACAGCGTGTTGACCAGCGAGGAGCCGAGCGCCGTGGTCAGGTTCACGCGCTGCACCTCTCCGCCGGACAGCGTGCGCGAAGCCCGATCCAGCGTCAGGTACTCCAGGCCCACGTCCGTCAGGTAGCGCAGACGCGATCGGATCTCGCGCACCAGCATCTCGCAGGCGGCCGCGGTGCGTGGGGGGAGGGACAGACCCTCGAACAACGAGAGCGCCTCGCCCACCGGCAGCGCCGCGATCTGGGCGATGTTCCTCCCCCCGATCCGGTACAGGAGCGCCTCCGGCTTCAGTCTGGCCCCCGCGCACGACGGGCAGATGAAGTAGCCGCGGTAGCGGGACAGCAGGACGCGGATGTGCATCTTGTAGGTGCGCCGCTGGAGCCAGTCGAAGAAGCCGCGCACTCCGTACCAGCGGCCGTCACCCTGCAGGATCGCGGCGCGCTGCGCGCCGGAGAGGTCGCGGAACGGGACGTCCATCGGGATCCCCGCGCTCCGGCAGTAGCGGGCGAGATCGCGCGCCTCCCCGGCGTAGGTGTCGGTGGTCCATGGCCGGATGGCTCCCTCGGCCAGCGTCCTGCCGGGATCGGGGACGACCTTGGAGAGGTCGATCTCGATGACCCGGCCGAACCCGTGGCAGGCCTGGCAGGCTCCGATCGGGTTGTTGAAGGAGAACAGCGAGGGGGAAGGGAGGCGGTAGGACCGGTCGCACCGCGCGCAGTGCCGCCCGGCGCTGAAGGGGGTGACGTGGCCGCTGTCCAGCCGCCTCACGGCGAGCGCTCCGCCGCCGTAGGCCATCGCCTGCTCCAGCGACTCGGCGGCGCGGCGCGCTTCGGCCGGATCCCACTTCAGGCGGTCGGCCACCACCTCCACGCCGTCCCCGGCCGGCTCCCGCGGATCGATGCCGCCGATGTCGCGGACCTCTCCTCCCAGGATCACCCGGAGGAACCCGGCGCGCGACAGCTCGGGAGCGAGCCTCCCCCAGGACCATCCGGCCGGCGGGGCGTGGCGGAAGGTGATGGCGATCGGCGAGCCGGCCGGCAGCGCCGACAGCCGCGCCAGGATCGACGCCGGGGTGTCCCGCCCGACCTCTTCGCCGCAGCCGGCGCAGTGCAGGAGTCCGGCGCGGGTGAAGAGGAGCTTGAGGTAGTCGCCGATCTCGGTCATGGTGCCGACCGTGGAACGGCTCGTCCTGATGGGATCGGTCTGATCGATGGCGATGGCCGGGGGGATCCCCTCGATGGCGTCCGCGGCGGGACGGTCCATCCGATCCAGGAACTGCCGGGCGTAGGCCGAGAACGACTCGATGTAGCGCCGCTGCCCTTCGG
The DNA here is from genome assembly GCA_035281445.1 of Candidatus Polarisedimenticolia bacterium. GTDB lineage: Bacteria > Acidobacteriota > Polarisedimenticolia > JACPZX01 > DASXTC01 > DATEEA01. The sequence continues at coordinate 19,486 of DATEEA010000132.1, read as the reverse complement.
CGTAGAGCGTGTCGAAAGCCAGGGAGGACTTCCCCGACCCGGAGACCCCGGTGACCACCACCAGCTTCCCGGCGGGGATCTCCAGGTCGAACCCTTTCAGGTTGTTCTGTCGGGCTCCCAGCACCCTGATGGCGGACGTCGGCACGGCTCTCCCGGGGAAAACCGGTAGTATACCGCGCTGAGCCCATCCCCTCAGGGCTTTACGGCGCATTCCGCGTCTGATATCGTGTCCGGGCAACATGAGGCGCCGCAGCTCCCTTCCCGCAGAGACGTCCCTCGGCGGGCCTCCACAACAGACGGTTTTCCATAGACTTCGATGATCCGCTGCCTGCGCGCCGGAGCAGGATGGTGAACCCCCTCCTCGCGAGCCTTTGCGGGATGCTGGCCTCCTCCCGCCCCGACCACCCCCTGGCCGCCGCCACCGTCCTCGCCCATTTGGCGCCCAGGGAGCCGGCCGCGGTGAAGGCGATCGCCGGCGCTCTGGGGACCGCTCCACGGCCTCTCAAGCTGGCGCTGCTGGAAGCTCTGGACCGGATCGGCTCACCGCTGGCGGCCGGCGAGGTGCTGCCTCTGCTGGAGGGGACGGACGAGGAGGTGCGGGGCAAGGCGATCCAGGCTCTGGTGAGGATGGGTCCGGGCGCGGTGAAGCCGATCACGCGCCGGCTCGTCGACGCCCCCGCCGCCGTCAGGCGGTCGCTGCTGTCCGTGCTGTCCAGGGTCCGGACGGGGGACGCCCGGGCCGCGCTGATGGGACTCCTGTCGTCGGGTCATCCCGAGGCCGCCCGGGAGGCGGCGCTGGCGCTTGCCGGTGGAGCCGGCGGCCTGGGCCGCGCCGAGCTGGCGGCGCTGCGGTCCGGAGTGGAGTCCCTCCTGCGCGCGGCGCCGGACAAGGCTCCCGCCGGCAGCTTGTCGGCGGCTCTCTCGGTCATGGCCGCCGTGGGCCAGCCGGCCGCCGCGGCGCAGCTCCTGCGCCTCACCGGGCCACGCTACCCGGAGGCGGTGCGGCGCGACGCCCTGCTGGCGGTCTCCGGCGTGCTGAAGGGGACGCCGATGCCTCCCAGGATCCTGGCCGGGATCCTCCCCTTGATCCAGAACGGTCCCTCCCCCGCCCTGCGGTCCGCGGCGCTGGAAGTGCTGGGACCGTCGCGTCTTCCGGCCGGCGCGGCCGGCACGATGCAGGCGCTCCTGGATCACGCCGATCCGGCGGTGCGCCGCTTCGCCGCGCGCAAGCTGGGGGAGCCGGGCATGGGAGGAGCGAAGAGCTCCAGGCGCCTGGTGGCGCTCCTGCGCGGCGGCGATCCTTCGCTGCGCGACGCCGCGTCCGAGGCGCTGGGCGGCCTCCCCGAGGCCGCCCCCGCGCTCCTGGAGGAGCTGATCGCCTGCGCCGAGATCCACCGCGCCTGGACGGTGGCCCACATCCTCCGGCGGCACGTCGAGCGGCTGCGCCGTCCCGGCGTCCGCCGGCTGTTCGACAAGGCGGTGCCGGCCCTGGCCGCCGACGACAGGATCTGGGAGCCGTTGCTGCACGTCGTCCGCCACCACGACCCCCGGCTGCTGTACGAGTGGCTGATGGAGGCCTCGGAGAAGTTCAGGAAGGCCCGCAAGTACGCCGAGGCCGAGGCCTGCCTCATCCCGCTGTCGCGCGGGGATCACTTCGACAGCGAGGCGCGCTACGCGCTGGCGCTGGCCGGGGTGCGCGCCGCGCGGGCGAAGGGAGGCGCCCGGGGAGCGGACGGCGTGGAGCACTTCCGCCACCTGGTCCGGGACCCGGCATTCCCGCTGGTCGATCGGCTCAAGAAGGAGCGGGCCCGCATCGAGACCGAGGACCTCTACCATCTCGGCTTCCTGCTGGCGGAAGGGACCCCCGAGGAGAAGGACGTGGGAGCGGAGCTTCTCAAGATCGTCGCCGCCCGCTCCGGCGCCACCAAGCTCGGCCGCTCGGCCCGCAGCAAGCTGCGCGTGGAGGGGCTCGATCCCTGACCCTCTCCGGAGGGGCTCCGCGCCCCCCGGGAGTCTCCCCGAGGACCGCTCCGGGCCCGCTTGTCCCGACAATCGCAGCGGTCGCGCTCCGCCGACGCCGGACCCATATTGGCCTTCGCCCCGCGACGCCGGACACCCTTCCGGCCCGGCCGCGCCCACGCGGCGCAGGAGGCCCCCATGATCCGAAAGACGCTCAGGCTGCTGGCGGCGGCGCTTCTCATCCATGCGGCGGCAGGCTCCGCCGCGGCCGCGGCCATCAAGTCCGCCAAGGGACCGCTGGTCCGTCACGAGAAGGCGGCGGTCACCCTGAAGAACGCGGGGATCGCCATCACCGGCTACCAGCTCGTGCGCCCCACGCGGCTCGGAAGGACCAACCCCTTCAGCGATTCGGGGCCGGCCCTGCACCTCGACGTGCGCAACGAAGGGAGCGAACCGCGCGATTTCGCCATCGCCGTGGCTCTGTTCGACAAGGCGGGCAGGCTGGTCGGCGCGGCCGCCGAGGGCCACAGCGGCAAGCTGGAGCCGGGCGAGGCTGCGGAGGTGAAGGTGGTGTTCAAGGAAGTGAACGAAGAGGTCCCGCTCGCCACGTCCGTGCAGGTGAGCCTGGAGATCCGCCGGTAGCGAGGGTCAGGGGGCCAGCCGGCTCAGGGACAGGGAGCCGACCAGGCGCAGGCTCTCCGCGCGCAGGAACCCGCGAGGCGGATCCACGCCCGCCTCGGCGCTGACCACCGCCTCGACCTCGAACCACATCGAGCCGTCCAGCGGGGCCTTCATACGCTGCCTCAGGCGGACGTCGGAGCCCGGGTCGAGGGTCACTCCCCCCAGAGCGAAGCTGGTGCTCTCGGTGACCTGCCGGTCGCCGCCGATGCTGTATTCGTCCCGCACCGAGGGGCTGGAGATCTCCGAGGCGTCGCGCAGCCGCACCGAGCCCCCGCGCGGGGACCACGCCCTCCACCGCCCGGCCTCCCCGTCCAGTGGAGGGCAGGCGATCGAGGGAGGCGGAGTCTCGAAGCGCAGGACGATGGAGTCGCCCAGCGGCAGGAACTCGCTCACCGCGAGCGCTTCCAGGCCGCAGGCGCCGAAGACCTTCTTCATCTCCCCGGAGTACCCGATCCCCTCCTTCTTGCGCTGCAGCCGGAGGATCTCCTCGCGCGTCTCGAGGTCCAGCCCCAGCAGCTCGTCACCGCGTCCTGCCAGCTGCTCCACGATCTCCAGGGGGCGCGCCGGCCAGCCGGGCACCTCCAGGGACCAGCGGCCGGTCACCGGCTTGTCCATGTTGTTGAAGACGCGGAAGGAGAGGGGCCTGCGGGGCGCGGCCGGGGCGTTGGGATCGTCCTGCGTGGCGGCGCCCTGCATCGCCATCAGGATCGTCAGAGCAGCCAGGCGGTGCACCATGGTGCGGGAGTTTAGCACCGCCGGCTCCGGCGGGCCGCCGCGCCGGGCTTTCTGCTACGATGCGCGCTCCATGCGCATCGGGCTGTTCGGCTTCCCCCAGGCGGGGAAGACCACGCTGTTCAACCTGCTGACCGGAGGCCACGCGGAGACCCGCTCCTTCGGCTCGGGAAGGGCCGATCCCAACGTCGGCGTGGCCAGGGTGCCCGACGCGCGGCTGGCCGCACTCAGCGCGCTGTTCAAGCCGCGCAAGACGGTCCCCGCCACCTTCGAGTACGTGGACATCGTCGGGCTGCAGAAAGGGGACGCCCGCGGCTCCCTGTCGCTGGCGGTCCTCAAGCCGATGGACGCCCTGGCCCACGTGGTGCGCGCCTTCCCCGACGACTCCATCCCCCACAGCGAGGGCTCGCTCGATCCGGCCAGGGACGTCGAAACGATGGAGATGGAGCTGATCCTCGCCGACCTCGACGCGGCCGGCAAGCGCATCGAGCGTCTCCGGACCTCCATCCCCAAGACCAGCCGGCCAGAGGAGAAGCGGGAGCTGGCCGCCCTGGAGAGAGTCGTCCAGGAGCTGGAGGCAGGCCGGCCGCTGCGCGGGGTCCCCTTCCCCCCCGAGGACGAGAAGCTGCTCAAGGGCTTCGCCTTCTACTCCGCCAAGCCGCTGCTGGTGGTGGTGAACGTGGGAGAGGAGGACGTCCCCCGCGTGCGCCAGGTGGTGGAGCGGTTCGATCTCCGGCAGGCCGCCTCCCGGCCCCAGGTGGCCGTGGCCGCCGCCTCGGCGCGGATCGAGGAGGAGGTGGCGGCGCTGGCAGAGGAGGAGGCCGCCGCCTTCCGGGCCGAGCTGGGGATCGAGGAGCCGGCGCTCGAGAGGATCCTGCGGGTCTCCTACTCGCTGCTGGGGCTGATCTCGTTCTACACGGTGGGAGACGACGAGTGCCGGGCCTGGCCGATCCGCCGCGGCTCCACGGCGGCCCGCGCCGCGGGGACCATCCACACCGATCTGGAGAAGGGCTTCATCCGCGCCGAGGTGGTGCGCTACGAGGAGCTGACGGCCTGCGGGAGCCTGGCCGCGGCGAAGGAGCGAGGGCAGCTCCGCCTCGAGGGGAAGGACTACGTGGTCGCCGACGGGGACATCCTGCACGTGCGATCGGGGCTCTGATCGCGCACCGCGCTCACCACGGCGGCCACCAGATCGTCCTGCTCGGCGCCGGCGACCGTCCTCAGGTCGAGCAGCAGCGCGTTGTCCTGCACGCGCGCCACCACCGCCGGCTCGCCCGCCCGCAGGGCCGCCTCCCACCCGGCCACCCCTCCGCCTCGCCCTTCCGGCGGCCGGATGGCCACCAGCCAGGACGGCAGGTCCTCCCCGGGCGCCGCCCCGCCTCCCACCCGCGAGGCTCCCGGCTCCACCGTCACCCGGCCGGCCCCTTCCAGGGGGGGTGCCAGCCTCCCGGCCACCTGCTCCGCCCGCCGCCGCAGCGCCTCGGCGTCCTGCAGGATCATGCCCAGAACGGGCAGCTCGTCCCGCTCCGACCCGCGCGCGTAGGCGTCGAGGGTCGCCTCCAGCGCCGCGATCGACATCTTGTCCAGGCGCAGCACGCGGTAGAGCGGGCTGCGGCGCATCGTCTCGATCAGCTCCGGCCGTCCCACGGCAAGCCCTGCCTGCGGTCCTCCCAGCAGCTTGTCGCCGCTGAAGGTCACCACCCCGGCGCCCTGGGCGAGGATCTCCTCCACGCTCGGCTCCTCCAGCGGGGGCCCCGGGGCCAGGCGCCTGAGCAGGCCGCTGCCCTGGTCCACCAGAAGGGGGAGGCCGCGCGCCGCGGCCAGGCCGGCCAGGGCGGCCACCCCCGCCTCGCTGGTGAAGCCGACGATCCGGTAGTTGCTGGTGTGCACCTTCAGCAGCAGCGCCGTCCGGGGGCCGATCGCCTGCTCGTAGTCCTCCAGACGGGTCCTGTTGGTGGTCCCCACCTCCCGGAGCGTCGTCCCGCTGGCAGACATGACGTCGGGGATCCTGAAGGAGCCGCCGATCTCCACCAGCTCCCCGCGCGACACGATCGCCTCGCGCCCGCGCGACAAGGTGTGAAGAGCCAGAAAGAGCGCCGCCGCGTTGTTGTTGACGGCGAGGGCGGCGCGGCCGGGGAACATGGCGGACAGCCCGCGCTCGAGATGCCAGGAGCGCGAGCCGCGCGCGCCGGCGGCGAGGTCGTATTCGAGGGTGGCGTAGGAGCCCGACACCCGCTCCACGCGGCGGCGCGCCTCGGCCGAGAGGAGGGCCCGCCCGAGGTTGGTGTGCACGACGACACCGGTGGCGTTGATGACGCGGCGCAGGGTGGAGGCGGTGCGCCGCCGGACGGCCTCCCCGACCGCCTCCATCAGCCGCTCGTCCGCGGGGGAGCCGGGCTCCCCCCCGGCGCGCGCCATGGCCCCGCGCAGCCCCTGGATCGCCTCGCGGACGGCCGCAGCCACCACCTCCCGGCCGTGCTCCGCCAGCAGGGGGGCCAGCTCCTCCCTGCGCAGGACGGCGTCCACCGAGGGGAGGGAGCGGAAACCGCGGGTGGGACGGCTGCTCACGGCAGGTCGCCTCGATTGGTCCGGTTTGAATCGCCCGTCCGGGGTTCCTATATTATAGCCGCCTCCGTCCGACGCCCGAGCCTCGGCTGGCCGCAGGCTTCATCGACCATGGCGGACATCAACCCGATCGAAGAAAGCCTCGGCCGCATCGAGGTGGGGATCCGCCAGCTCAAGATCCAGTACGACATGTTCTTCTCCGGGGTCATCCCCCGCCAGCCCTTCGAGAGCCGCAAGGACCTGGAGATCCTCCTCAAGACGCTCGGCAACACGCCGATGCAGCGCTTCGCCGATCGCTACCGCTACAACGCCCTGGCCTCCAAGTACCAGACCATGGTGGAGCTGTGGAACAAGATGATCCGGGCCAAGGAGGAAGGGAGGCTCCGCCCGGGCATCCCGGGCTTCGTGGAGCCGGTCCGCAGGCCGGAAGCGGAAGGGGGCGCGCCGTCCCCGCCGCCGGCCAGGGCCGCCGCGGCCGCGGCGGGCGGGCCGCCCCAGCCTGTCTTCTACCGCTCGAAGGTGTCCAACCCGGCGTCGGAGGATGGCTCGTTGCGCGTGTTCTATGATAGGTTCCTCGAAGCGCACCGGATCACCGGCGGGAGCCGCAAGGTCACCTACGAGCAGTTCGTCCGGCAGATCCAGGCCAAGACCGAGTCGATCCGGCGCAAGGCGGGGTGCGAGGCGGTCAGCTACTCGATCGTCATCAAGGAAAGCGGCGTGAGCCTCAAGGCGGCCCCCGCCGGGACCCTCAAGGAGGAGCCATGAAGCGGTTGTCCACCGGTGCCGCCCTGGCCGTGGCGGCCATCGTGGCGGCCGCCCCCGGATGCGGGGCGCGCAGGCAGCCCGAGGCGCTGCCGGACGGGCGGGGCGTCTCGGTGGACGTGGAGAGCCTCTGGAGCAAGGAAGCCCCCACCGATCCCATCCTGTCCTACCGTCTCAGGCTCCTGACCGATCCGGACAACCCCGCGCTGCACAACAACCTGGGCAACGCCTACGTGCACGAGAACCTCATGGACGAGGCCATCCGCGAGTACCGCGCGGCCTCCCGGCTGGACGATCGCTCCCCGGTCCCCTGGAACAACATCGGGACGACCTACCGGAAGATGGGCCGCGTCTCCGCCGCCCACCAGGCGTTCCGCAAGGCCATCCGGATCGACGACCGCTACGCGCTCGCCTACTACAACATCGGGACGCTCTACGACGACGCCGGGGACTACGACACGGCGATCGACTACTACCTCAAGGCCCTCGCCCTTCGGCCGGAGCTGGCCGAGGTCGAGTTCAATCCTCAGGTGGTGGAGAACAGAAACCTCATGGTGGTGAAGCTGCGGCACTTCCTGGAGGAGTCGGGCAACATCGCCCTGCCTCTGGACCGGCTTCCCGAATAGCCGGCGGGATGCGCCCACCCCGCCGCGCGCCCTTCCTCCTGGCCGCTCTCCTGCTCGCGCCGCCGCAGGCGTCCCCCGCGCGCGCGGCCTGGACGCCGGCGATGGACGAGCGGGTGGCCCGCGAGGCCCTCCGGCTGATGCCGGCGTCGCTGCGCGGACTCCTGGAGACCCACATGGCCGAGCTGGTGGCCGGAGCGCGCGAGGCGGCGGAGGAGCAGCCTCCAGGGCGGCACGAGATGGAGGCGGGGCAGCCTCCCCCTCACGCCGGAGCGCGCGTGCAGGAGCTGGCCGACGCGGCCGTGGCCGCGGTCAACAGCCACAAGCCGTTCTCCGAGCTGGCCCGTCTGTTCGGAGGGATCGCCCACTTCACCGGCGATCTCAACAACCCTCTGCTGGTCTGCGGCGACGACCCGGCCGAGGGGCGCTACGCGGCGCGGTACGCCGAGTACGTCGAGTCCAATCTCCCCAAGTACCCGCTGGTCTTCTACGGCTGGGACGACGAGGCGCTGGACGCGCTCCCCCCCTCCGCGGGCGCGGTGCTGGCGTTCGCGGAAAGATCGGCGGAGCGCGCACGCGGATACTACCGCCACGTGCAGGCCGCCTATGACCCCGGCAATCCCCACCCGCCTCAGCGGCGGTTCGACGAGCGCTCGCTGCCTTTCGGCATCGGATCGCTCAGCTATTCCCGCTCGGTCACCGATACGGCGCGGGTCTGGCTGCACGTCTGGAAGAGGGCCCACGGGGATCTGAGGGGGACCCCGTACCTGGCCAGGCGCAAGCCCGCCGCGCGCGCCGCGGCCGCCGGGACGCCGTGACCTCGCGCGTCCGGCGGGCCCTGCTCAGCGTCCACGACAAGACCGGCCTGATCCCCTTCGCCCGGGGGCTGCGGTCGCTGGGGATCGAGCTGCTGTCCACCGGCGGGACCGCCCGCACCCTGACCGAGGCGGGGGTCGCCGTGCGGGAGGTGGCGGAGGTCACCCGGTTCCCCGAGATGCTGGACGGCAGGGTGAAGACCCTGCACCCCGCGGTGCACGGAGGGCTGCTGGCGGTGCGGGACAACCCGGAGCACCTCCGCCAGATCCGCGAGCAGGGCATCGAGCCGATCGACCTGCTGGCCATCAACCTCTACCCGTTCGAGGCCACGCTGCGCAGCCGCCCCGGAGACGACGCCGCCATCCTGGAGATGATCGACATCGGTGGGCCGGCCATGCTCCGCTCGGCGGCCAAGAACCACGCCGGCGTGGTGGTGGTGGCGGACCCGGCCGACTACCCGGCGGTGCTGGAGCAGCTTCAGCGCTCAGGGGACGTGGCGCCGGAGGTCCGCAGGGCGCTGGCCGCCCGCGTCTTTTCCCTGACCGCCTCGTACGACGCGATCATCGCCTCCTACCTCGAGCGCTCCGCCACCGGCGCGTTCCCGGCCACCCTGTGCCTGCCGCTCCGCAAGCGGGCCGATCTGCGCTACGGAGAGAATCCCCACCAGCGGGCGGCCCTGTACCGGGACCCTCTGGAGGAGGGCCCGGCCATCGTGGAGGCGCGTGTGCTCCAGGGCAAGGAGCTCTCGTTCAACAACATCCTGGATCTCGACGCCGCCTGGGCGCTGGTGTGCGACTTCCAGCCTCCGGCCTGCGCCATCATCAAGCACACCAATCCGGCGGGCGCCGCGCTGGGGAGCACCCCGGCGGAGGCGTACCGCAGGGCGCTGGCCGCCGACCCGGTCTCCGCCTTCGGAGGCATCGTGGCCTTCAACCGGACGGTGGACGAGGAGGCCGCCGGCGAGATGGCGGGACTGTTCCTGGAGGCGGTGGCGGCCCCGGCCTTCTCACCCCGGGCCGCCGCCATCCTGGGAGCCAGGAAGAACCTGCGGCTCCTGGAGACGGGCGCCGCCGGGCGGCCTGATGGGGGTCTGGACTTCAAGCGGGTGTGGGGCGGCATGCTCGTCCAGCAGCGGGACGAGATGACCGAGAGCGCCGAGGAGTTCCGCGTGGTGACCCGCAGGGCCCCCACGCAGCAGGAGCGCGAGGCCCTGGTCTTCGCCTGGACCGTGGCCCGACACGTGAAGTCCAACGCCGTCGTCTTCGCCAGGGGCACGGCGACGGCGGGGGTGGGGGCGGGTCAGATGAGCCGGGTGGACGCCGTGCGCCTGGGAGCGGCCAAGGCCGCCGCGCCTCCGGCGGGCTGCGTGCTGGCGTCGGACGCCTTCTTTCCGTTCCGCGACGGCGTGGACGAGGCCGCGCGGGCCGGCGTCACCGCCGTCGTCCAGCCGGGAGGCTCGGTGAAAGACGCCGAAGTGATCGCGGCGGCCGACGAGCACGGCATGGCCATGCTCTTCACCGGCCGCCGCCACTTCCGGCACTGAGGTCAGAGCGTCGAGTGCGGCCGCTGCATCAGGCCCACCACGAGACTGACCACGAACAGCACGAGGAACAGGAAGAACAGGATCTTCGCGATCCCCGCCGCCGCGCCGGCCACCGTGCCGAAGCCGAAGAGCGCCGCCAGCAGCGCGACGATCAGGAACAGAATGGCCCACCGTAACATGGCACCTCCGACGCGGGGCAGAGTCAGCCTGGGCTTTCGATCTCATCCTTCTACGGGCGCGGCCTCGTGTCCATCGGGAGGACAACCCAGATCGATCACGGCCCGGATCGGCAGGTGGTCCGAGGCTGCGCGGGAAGAATCGGAGAGGTGGGCGGCGGCCCTGGTGAGCGCGGCGTGGGGGGTGGCCCAGATCCGGTCGAGGGCCAGCAACGGACGCCACGACGGGTACGCGGCCGGGGCGGCCCCCCGGCCCAGGCGCTGATCGAGCCGCTGCACGGCGCGGCTGGCCGGAAACCAGGCGTTGAAGTCCCCCAGCACCAGGGTCGCCGGCGGGCGCCTCCGCTCCAGCGCCTGCAGCAGCCGCGTCACCTGCTCGTGCCGCTCCCACGCGTTGAGACCAAGGTGCGTGGCGATGACCCTCAGGACCCCTCCCTCCCAGGCCAGATCGGCGTCGATCGCCCCGCGCGGCTCGCGCCCCTCCACGGTCAGATCGATCCGGCGTGCGGCGGTCACCGGAAGCCGGGTCAGCAGGGCGTTGCCGAAGTGGCCGCTGGGACGCAAGAGGGTCGGGCCCTCCACCACCTCCATTCCCAGCTCCGCCGCCAGGAACCGCGGCTGGTCATGCGACTCCCCCAGCAGCGGGTCCGACTCCACCTCCTGCAGGGCCACCACGTCGGCCCTCAGCTCGCGGAGCACCGCGGCCACGCGCACCGGGTCCCTGCGCCCATCGCGCCCCACGCAGCCGTGCACGTTGTAGGTGGCGACGGCGACGGCGGGCAACGTCCTCACCTTGCCGCGCCGCCAGCCGGACGGGCGCGGCGGCTGGAGCGCCTGGCCCGCGCCGCGCCGGCCGGGGCCGGCGGCAGGACCTTCTGCACGCCCCATCCTGCCAGGATCGCGGCGGCCGCGGCGAGCACCAGCAGCAGGACGTTGGACAAGGTCGCCTGGCGCAGAGTCCGTCCGAGCTGGTCTCCCAGGATGGTCATGAGCGCGATCCCCGGCGTCATCCCCAGCAGCGTCCCCAGCACGAAGTCGCGGAAGCGGATCCTGGCCGCTCCGGCCATCAGGTTCACGATGGTGAAGGGGGCCAGCGGGAGGAGCCTCGCCACCACCACCGCCATGATCCCGCGCCGCGAGATCCACCGCGCCACTCGATCGAGCCACCTTCCCGGCAGCCTGCGCACGCGGCCCGGTCCCAGCGCGCGCCCGGCCAGGTAGAAGGCCACCGCGCTGACCAGCGATCCGCCCAGAGCGTAGACGAAGCCGAGCCACGGGCCGAACAGGATGGCCGTCTCCACGATGAGGAGCGTGACCGGCAGCAGCAGCAGGCCGGCCAGGAGGTAGCACCCGGCCACCACCAGGGGCGCCAGCGGGGCCGGGACAGCCGAGCCGCCGCCGAGCAGGGAGCGGGGATCCACCACGGCCCCCAGGAACGACCAGCCGGTCAGGGCCCCGGTGACGGCCAGACCGATCAGGGCCAGGAAACCGGCGGCCCCGGCCACGGCCAGACGGCGCCCTCCCGCGGGGCGCTGGGGGTCGAAGGTCTCCAGCAGATCGTCCGGGCCGATGGGCCGCTCGGGGTCCACCAGCCGGCCCGGCACCACGCGTTCGGCCCAGTCCTCGGGCTGCGGATCGATCGGGCGCAGTGAGCGGGAGCCGCCGCCGCATCGCTCCAGGCCGGCAATCAGCGAGCCGCACTCCCGGACGGCGTCGTCGATCGCGCCCGGCGAGCGTCCCAGGTGCTCGCCGATCAGGCGCGCCCTCATCCAGCCGATGCGCCTTCGCAGTCCCTCGTCCCCTCGCGCCTCGATGGCCAGATCGCACTCGCTGTCGAGACCCATCGATCGGTTGCTGAGGTTGGCGGAGCCGACGCGGACCATCTCCTCGTCCATGAACAGGACCTTGGAGTGCACGTTGACTCCGGGATCGGCGTTGCCCTCCACGGCGGGGTGCAGGACGCGGAGCCGGCCGTGCCTGTCGGCCGCCCGCAGTCCGCGGATGAGCCTGGAGCGGAGCATCCCCATCGTGCTCTCCTCCAGCCAGCCGGCGAGCTTCAGCGGCGAGACGATGACGACCTCCGGTCCGTCCGCCTCCTCCAGCCTCGCCGCCAGCGCCTCCTGGATCGCCGTGGAGGTGACGTACTGGTTCTCGATGTACAGGCTGCGGCGCGCCGCGCGGATGGAATCGAGGTAGAGCCTCTCCACCTCCCGCACCTCCGCCCGCCCGCGGTGCGCGGGGAGGGTGCGGGCGATGGCCACCCTCACCCCCTCCAGGTCCGGGGCGAGGCTCTCCGGCCACGGATCGCGCCCGGCCTCCGGAGCGCGCAGCGAGCGCCCCGTGGCCCGGCGCCATCGCCTGCGGAACAGGATGGCCAGGTCCCGCGCGGCGTCGCCGTCCACGGCCATCTGGACGTCGTGGAACGGTCCGTACGGCCGCCCCGACGGCAGGGTGCGCCGCGGATCGCGCGCGCGGTGCCGCGGCGTGTCCCATCGGTTGATGGTGAGGTCGAGACCGCCGGAGAAAGCCACCGCATCGTCCACGATGAGCAGCTTCTGGTGCTGGCACGCGCCGGCCGGGTGATCGCCGTCCAGCCGGAAGTGGACGCGCCGGTGGGTCCTCCAGCCCATGGCCAGGGCCGGCAGCGGCTCGCGCTCCAGGGCGTAGATCGACGCGTAGTTCCAGGTCAGCACGTGGATGTGCAGCTCCCGGTTCCTGGCGGCCAGCGCGCTGAGGAAGGGGCCGAGCTCCTCCGGAAGCCCGTGCGGGGGGCTCGCCCCGGGGAAGAGCCTGGTCCGGCTGTGGATGTCCCAGCCGGCGATGTAGATCGCCTGGCGCGCCCGGGCCATGGCCCCGGCGAAGGCCAGGAAGGCGTCCCGCCCGTCAACCAGCATGGCCGCGCGGCGCGCCTCGGGGTGCCGCCAGCAGTTGACTCCTTCCACGGCGATGGAGGGCCGTTGCCTTGCCACGTGCGGGAACCTTGAGGATCGATGAACTGTGGGAGCGGGACGGGGCGCGCAGGAATTCTAGGCGGCCCGCCGGGCCCTCGCCAATCAGGGCGCGTCGGGATCGAGGTTGTGTTTCTTGACGTAGTACCCCAGGTTGCGCTGATCGATCCCCAGCAGGCGCGCCGCCTCGCGGCGCACCCCGCCCGAGCGCCGCAGCGCCTCCGCCAGGATCTCCTTCTCGCGGGCGGCCAGCGCCGCCCGCAGGTTCAGCTCGGAAGGCGGCCCGGCGGCCGCCGGCTCGCCCTCGGCCCCGGCCGCGCGCCGGGAGGCGGGCAGATCGAAGTCCGACAGGGGCCCCTCGCCGTGGAGGATCAGAGCGCGCTCCACGACGTTGCGCAGCTCCCTCACGTTGCCCGGCCAGGCGTAGGCGGCCAGCTCGTCCATGGCGCCCGGGGCGATGGGTGGAGCGGGCTTCCCGAGGCGCGCGCAGATCTCCCGGACGAAGCGCTCGGCGAGCGGCCTCACGTCCTCGGAGCGCTCGCGCAGAGGGGGCACGGCGATCCGCATCACGTTGAGCCGGTAGAACAGATCCTGGCGGAACCGTCCGGCCGCCACGTCGGCGTCGAGATCGCTGTTGGTGGCGGCCACCACGCGCACGTCCACGCGCGTGGGCTGCTCGTCGCCGAGCCGATCGAACTCGCCGTCCTGCAGGACGCGCAGGAACTTGGCCTGGGCCGCAGGCGCCATCGAGCCGACCTCGTCCATGAAGATGGTCCCCCTGTGCGCCAGGCGGAACCTCCCTTCCCGATCGGACTGTGCCCCGGTGAAGGAGCCCCGGCGGTGACCGAAGAACTCGCTCTCCCACATCTCGATGGGGATGGCCGCGCAGTTCACCCTGACGTAGGGACCGCCTGCGCGCGGGCTCATCCTGTGGATGAGCCGGGCCAGCACCTCCTTGCCGGTCCCCGACTCTCCCAGCAGGAGCACCGTCGCCCCCGTGCGCGCCGCCGCCTGCACCGTGGCCATCACCCGCCTCCAGGCGGGGCTCACGCCGGTGGGCGCCTCGTCCGGCGGAAGGCCGGGGGCTCCCCCCGCGCGGAGGTACTCCACCTCGCGGCGCAGCGCGCGCGCGGCCAGCGACTTCTCGATGGCCACCTCCAGCACGTCGGGATCGACCGGCTTGAGGATGTAGTCGCTGGCCCCGGCCTTCATGCATTCCACCGCCGAGGCCACCGTGCCGAAGCCGGTCAGGATCACCACGGGGACGTCGCCGCCGCGGGATCGGACCTCCCGCACCAGCTCCAGGCCGCCGCCTCCAGGCATCCGCAGGTCGGTGATCAGCAGGTCCACCGGAGCGCGATCCAGGAAGCGCAGCGCCGGCTCCAGGCCGGCCTCCAGACGCACGTCGTAGCCGCGCGAAGCCAGGAGCTCTCCCAGCGAGTCGCGCACGTAGGCCTCGTCCTCCACCACCAGCACCTTGCCCCGCGCGGGGCGCCGGTCAGCCATGGGACTCCCGGCCCGGGACGGGAGAGAGGGGGAGGACGAGCCGGAAGAGCGCGCCGCCCCCCGGGCGGTTCTCCACGGTCAGGTCCCCCCCGTGCCGCCGGGCGATGCCGTGGCAGATCGAGAGCCCCAGGCCGGTGGACTCCTTGGTGCTGTAGAACGGCTCGAAGATCCTCGCCCGCTCCGGCTCCGGCACGCCCGGGCCGCGGTCGGCCACCTCCGCCGCCACCTCCCGCCCGCCGGCGCGCGTGCGGACCGTCACCTCGCCACCCTCCGGCTGCGCCTCGCAGGCGTTGAGGATGAGGTTCAGGAACAGCTGCCCCAGCGTCACCTGATCCCCGGGCACGGCGGGGAGATCCGGATCCAGTTCCATCACGAACCGGATCCCGGCGAACTCCCGGCGCATGCGGACGAAGCCGGCCGATTGCGACACGATGGCGTTGAGGTCCGCGGGCCGGCTGGCCGGAGCCGCGGGGTCGGCGTGGGCCAGGACACCCCGCACGATCCCGGCGGCGCGCTCCAGCCCTTCCTGGACTCCGTCGAGCCGGCGGCGCGCCGACGCGGCGTCTCCACGCTGGAGATCCTCCCTGGCCAGCACCAGGTAGTTGGAGATCCCCTCCAGGGGGTTGTTGATCTCATGGGCGATGCCGGCCGCCAGCCGTCCCACCGTGCCCAGCCGCTCGGCGTGGAAGAGCTGCCGCTCCAGCTCGCGGACCCTCGCTTCCTCGCGGGCCCGCGCCTCCAGGACCTGCCGGCGCCTCCCCTGCTGGATGCCGAACGACCCCAGCACCACCGCCAGCCCCATCACCGCCACGTTGAGGACGATGGTGAGGCGGTAGCGGGCGGCGATCGGCTCCAGGAGGCCCAGCGCCGCCTCGCGCGGCCGGGCGCACCGCAGCGTCCAGGGAGCCGGCGCCGACCATCCCTCGGTCATGACCGGGGCCGCGGCCACGGCCATGGAGGCGGCCGCGGAGCCCGATCCCGCCGGCTCGCCGGCCAGCTCGCGCCCTTGCCTGTCGGACAGACGGCAGGGGTGCTCCGGCGCGTCGAACGGCCTGCCCCTGGCCAGCAGCGCCCTGGCGTCGAGCCCCGCCCTCAGCCGGGCTGCCTGCGCCGCCCCCGGGGCCGCGGGAAGATCGAGCAGCCCCTCCACCTGGTACGCCGCATCCGGATCGTCCCGCTCCTGAGCGGCCCGCGCCGGGATCCAGAGCACCGGGACACCGCCGCGCCTCCCGGCGGCCACCAGGGGGCTGCCCGACGCCGACTCCACCATGGCGCTGCGCACGTCGGGATGACCGCGCAGGAAGAGCAGCAGCGCCCCCTCGGCCGCGAGCCTGCGCCAGCGGGCCTCCGTCGGGTCCTGCGAGGCCAGGTCCTTCTCCAGCGCGCGCATCGTGGGGGAAGCGGCCAGGAAGGCGAGATCCGCCCGGATCGAGGAGAGCGTGCTCTCCACCGCTCGCGCCCGCGCCGCGGTCTCCAGGCCGAACACCCTGTCGGCCGACTCCAGCGCGCCGCGGCGCGCCACCGCGATCCCCCACACCCCCGCGGCGTTGACTCCGGCGATCATGGCGATCATGAGCCACGGCAGCCAGCCGGCAGCGGAGAGGTTGGACAGCAGCCGGCCCGCCCACGCGGAGGCGCCGCGCCCGGCGGGGCCTCTTGCGGAGTCCGCGGAGGTGGAGGAAAGGGCGATGGGGAGTGAACGCATCCGGCTCCGAGAGCTCCCGTGCGGACGGGAGCCCCCGATTATAGAACAGGGGGGAGGCCCCGGCCGGGCTCAGCGCTGGTCGATGGTCCGCGGCCGCAGGCTCGAGGCGAAGGAGTCGAGGACCGAGTCGCGCTGGCGGCCGTGGTACCTCCTGGCCACGTCGCGGGCCCGCGAGGCGGTGGCGTCGCCGGGGGACAGCTCCAGCACCTCGGTGAACTTCTCCGCCGCCTCGTCCACGGCTCCCGACTGCAGCAGCATGACCCCCCAGTTGAACCAGGCATTGCGGATGAACACCTCGATCTCGCGCATGCCGGGGTGATCCTGCTGGAGACGGTAAAACTTGTGGAGAGCCGCGGCGTAGTCCCCCTCCATGAAGTAGCGCGTGGCCTGGTCGGTCTCCTTCTCCAGGTGAGCCTGCTTCTCCAGGCGGATCATGGCCTTGTCCAGCAGATCCTGGGCGTCGAAATCGGCCGGGTCGATGCGCAGCGCCTCGCGGAAGGTCAGGATGGCTTCGGCCCACCGCCCCTGCTCGTAGTGCTGCCTCCCCTTGGACCGCAGCCCGGAGGCCTGCGCCCGGATGGATGCCAGGTCGTCGGACGGGGCGGTGGGGGCGGCCGGCTTCGGCGCCGTCCCCGGCACCACCTCCAGCTCCAGCGGTCCGGGGAGGGTCGGCTGGGCGGGGGGCTGAGGGGGTTGGACCTGTGGCCTGGGAGCCACCGAGGCCGTGGCCCGCGCCTCCGGCATCGAGCCTCCTTCCATGCCCAGCCAGAGGTACGCCGCCGCGCCGGCGCCGAGCACCAGCAACGCCCCGGCGGCGGTCGCCAGGAACCTGCCTCGGCCCGCCCGGCCGGACGGGGCGACGGGGGCGGGGGCGGCCGGCCTGGGGGGCCTGGGCTTGGCGGCGGGCGCCGGCCTCGGCGTCGCGGGGATGGGGGCCAGCGCGATGCTCTCTGCGCCGTCGGGCTCGAACGGCTCGTGGCGCGCCCGTTCCTTGGCCGCCTCCTGGGCCGCCTCGGCGTTCACCGCGATGACCGGAGGATCCTCCCGCCGGCCGGACTTGAGCTCGTCGAGGTAGGCGCGCGCCTCGGGGTGCGAGGGGCTGATGACCAGCACCTCTTCCAGCAGCCCGACGGCCTCATCCGTCTTGCGCGCTTCCTGGGCGTCCATGGCCCGGTAGAAGAGATCGTCCACGTGCCGGGACTGCTCCTCCAGCGCGGCCTTGGCCTTGTCGATGAGGGCGCCGGCTTCGGCGTGCGCTTGATCGACGGCGAAGACCCGCGACCAGGTGCTGATGGCGTCCTGGAGCCTCCCCTCGTCGAAAGCCGCCTGCCCTTGCGCGATCAGGGCGGCCACCCGATCGAGGCTCGCCACAGGCTGCGGCGCGGTGTCCTCGGGCGCAACCGTGGACGCCAGGGCCGCCTCGCGCGACGCCACCGCGAACCGGCCGGTGGCGGCGTCGCTCTCGAGCACCGCGGCGTCTCCGGATGGCTCGCCCGTCAAGGAGAGGATCCCGCAGGCCTCCATGCTGCCGGGGTCGAGCTGGAGCGCCCGCCGCGCCGCGCGCGCGGCGTCCGCTTCGCGCCCCTCGGCCAGGGCGGCGCGGGCCTCGGCCAGGGGATCCCCGCCCAGGGAGGCCGGCGCGCGGGGGGCGCCGGAGGCGCTCCTCACCTCGGCCGCCAGCTCGGCGATCTCCGGGACTCCAGGAGCCAGCTCCTCCAGCAGCGCGCACCCCTCGCCGGCCTCGTCGAGCTGCCCGGCTGCCAGCAGCTCGCGCACCCGCGCGATCCCCGCCTTGACCGTGGCGTCGGCCGGGGGGGCGGCGGGCCGATCCTCGGGAGGGGCCGGGCGGCCCGGCGGCTCCTCCGCGTCGGCCACCAGGAGCGTGGCCATGCGGATCCCTTCGCGCGCCTGCTGGTTGCCCGGATCGAGAGATTGCACTTCGCGCCATCTCTCGATGGCCACGTCGTAGGCCCCTTCGTTGTAGCGTTCCGAGGCGTCGTCCAGGAGCGCTTTGATCCGCTCGGTGTGCATCCAGGCCTCTCCCCGTCCGGCGCGGCGGCGTTCCGGCCGTCATAACATGGTGCCCGGGTCAGGGTCAGGCAAGGCAGCCCGGCGCGGCGGAGCGGGCCGGGGCGGCCGGGGAGATCAGGGAAGGTCCAGCCGATCCACGATCCCCACCACGGCCGCGTCGATGGGAGCGCGCGGCCGGCCGGTGGCCTGGCCGGCGGAGCGGCCCTCGATCACCACCAGGACCTGCTCTCCGGTCCCCGCTCCCACGGCGTCCACCGCGGTCATCGAAGGTCCGGAGGGGACGCCGCGAGGATCGACCGGCCGGACGATCAGCAGCGTGGCGCCTCCCAGTCCCTGATGCTTGGCCGTGGAGACGACATGACCGACCACCCGGGCGAGCAGCATCAGCCCTCCAGCGTGGCGGCGTCCACGATGCCGACCACCGCGGCGTCGGCCGGCACGAGCCGGGGGAGGAAGGCGTGGGCCGCCTCGCGTCCCTTGACGTACAGCACCAGCTCCGCCGCCCCGGAGCCGGCGGCGTCCACGGCCACGAAGGCGGCGGCCGGCGCCGGCGAGCCGTCCGGCTCCAGCGGCTGCAGGACGAGCAGAGCACGGCCGCGGAGCCCCTCGTCCTTGCGGGTGGCCACCACCCGTCCCACCACGCGAGCCAGGTTCACCGGGGGCCCGCGCCGGGCTGACGCCCCGAGTCGAGGGAGACGGTGTCCACGATCCCCACGATGGCCGCGTCCACCGGAGCGTCGGCGGTGCGCTGCGTCATGCGCGCGGACGAGCCGGTGACCACCAGCACGGTCTCGCTGGCCCCGGCGCTCACGGTGTCCACGGCCACCATGGGAGTCCCCGCGTCCCTGCCCGAAGGGTCGAGCGGCTGGACCACCAGCAGCTTGCACCCCTCGAGACGATCGTCCTTGCGGGTGGCCACCACGGTGCCGAGGATGCGGGCCAGCAGCATCAGAGCCCTCAGGCCTTGACCGCCCTGCCGATCGGGAGCCGATCTTCCAGGCTCTGGTGAGGCCGCGGGATCACGTGCACCGACACCAGCTCGCCGACCTTGCGGGCGGCAGCCGCCCCCGCGTCGGTGGCCGCTTTCACCGCGGCCACGTCGCCGCGCACGATCGCCGTCACCAGTCCCGAGCCGACCTTCTCGTAGCCGATGAGCGTCACCTTCGCCGCCTTGACCATCGCGTCGGCCGCCTCGATCATCGCCACCAGCCCTCGCGTCTCGATCATTCCCAGCGCCTCGCCCATGCGCTCGTCTCCCAGGTCCTTCATCCACTCGCTCCTGACGGTGTCACTGCCCTTTCACCACCTCGGTGATCAGATCGATCAGCTCCTCGCGGGTCAGGTGGTACACCGGCGGGGAGTCCCGCGGACCCTCCCGCCCCTGCGGCGCCGGGGGCGCGGTGGCCGGCGCCTGGAGCGCGCCGCCGCAGCCGGCACAG
>DATEEA010000131.1:0-6333 GCA_035281445.1 Candidatus Polarisedimenticolia bacterium | reverse complement strand
GAGGCCGGCGCGCTGGCCGAGGCCTGCCTGGCGCACGCCGAGGCCCTGCGCCCCCACGTCACCGAGACGCACCGGTGGCTCGACGACGCGCTGCGCGCGGGAAAGCGCGTGCTGTTCGAAGGCGCGCAGGGGACGATGCTGGACATCGATCACGGCACCTACCCCTACGTGACCTCGTCCAACTCCAGCGCCGGCGGCGCCTGCACCGGGCTGGGAGTGAGCCCGACCCAGATCGACGGGGTGCTGGGGATCTTCAAGGCCTACACCACGCGCGTGGGAGAGGGCCCCTTCCCCACCGAGGACAGGGGGGAGGCGGGCTCGCTCATCCGCGAGCGGGGCCACGAGTATGGCACGGTGACCGGCCGGCCCCGCCGCTGCGGGTGGTTCGACGCGGTGGCCGCACGCTACGCGGCGCGGCTGAACGGGATGGACTGCGCCGCGCTGACGCTGCTGGACGTGCTGGACGCCTTCGAGGAGATCAAGGTCTGCTCGGCCTACCGGCACCGGGGCCAGACGCTGCGCGATCTCCCCGCCGAGCCCTGGGTGCTGGAAGCGTGCGAGCCGGTCTACACCACGGTCAAGGGATGGAAGCGCGACACCACCGGCTGCCGGTCGTTCGCCGATCTGCCGCCGCAGGCCCTCGACTACATCCGCGTGCTGGAGGATCTGCTGGAGGTGGACGTGGACCTCGTCTCGGTGGCGCCGGTCCCCGAGGGAAGCGTCCTGCGTGAGGTCTCCAAGCTCTCCGCCTGGCTGGCGTAGCAGGCCGGCCGGCCTGCGATCCGGTAGCCAGGGCGCCCCGGCTAACGCACTGTCTATCGGAAGGTCTCCAGAGCGCGGGCGGTCGCCTCCAGGAGCGGCTCCGCCGACAGCGGCGCCCCCACCGCCTGCCGCATCCAGAGTTCGGGGGTGAGGGTCCCCAGCTTCGACACTCTCTCGAACTCCTCCCCCAGCGAGCCGGTCTTCCTGAAGTGGTGGTCGATCTGGAAGGCGATCAGGTGTCCCAGCGGGTAGTCGGGCGTGTACATCGCCCCGTCGATCATGTGCGAGTAGATCGCCAGGAGCGTCACGTCCTTTCCGCCCAGGAGCGGCGCGTAGTGGCGGTTCCATAGATCCGAGGCGATGCGCACCACGGCCTGCCTGAAGGCGGCCGGTTCGGCGCCGGGGTTCTCGTACAGCCAGCGCCACGCCGCCATGTCCACCAGCGCGACGCCGGCGATCTCGCGCGTGGCCCAGAACTCCTCCAGGGCCCTCATGGCCTCGGCCTCGCCGTCTTCCCCGGCCAGTCCGAGGAGCTGCATGTCGCGTCCCTGGAAGACGAAGGCCAGCGCTTCGGTGAAGGCGGTGTTGGGGACCCCCTGCAGCAGGGTGTGATCGATCGTGGTCACCGAGAAGACCTGCTCCACGTTGTGGCCCATCTCGTGCACCGCGATGTTGTATCCCTTGTAATCCATGCCCCCCGGCTCGATGCGGGTGCGCAGGTGCGCCTTGTCGTCACGCCGCGCCGCACCCAGGGCGTGCCCGGCGCCGCGCGAGGGTTCCACCTCGATGTGATCGGCGAGGAACCGGGCCTTCTCGGGGCTGAAGCCCAGGTCGCCCAGCAGCCGGGGGATGTCCGCGGCGTACGCCTGGGCGTTGGGATAGCGCTGCCGGGTGCGGGCGTCCAGGTCGGCCTCGGAGTGCTTGCCGCGGGGCTTGAACCCCGCGTACCAGATATCGAACGGCTCCAGCGGACGGCCCAGCCGCGACGCGATCATTCCCGCCACGCGGGGTCCGTGCGGCGACGTCAGGACGGCCTCGAAGAGCGCCTTGACCTGTTCCTCGGGGATCTCGCGGTCCACGTTGAAGCGCCGCTCGACGAACGTGGGGTTGTCCGGGAACCACGGGTCGGCGGCCTTCACCGCGTGGAAGATCTCCAGCCAGCGGCGGTAGCGCTCGTCGGGCTCGCGGGCGGCCTCGGCCGCGGCGGTCTTCCCTTCCGGGGGATCGACGTCCTTCACCGCCGAGACGCTCACCGTGTTGGTGCCGGGGTTCCAGTCCAGCAGCGGGTTGCCGATCACGGCGGCGGGGATCTCCTGGCGGACGATCCGCTCCATCACCTGCTGGATCATCCGCTGGCGCGGCAGCCCCTGAGGGTCGGCGTAGCGGGCTTTGAGCTCGTCGCGCAGGTTCCAGTGCGAGATCAGGCGCAGCCCTGGAGGGAACAGCCGCTCGCCCCGGCCGTCCAGCAGGTGGTGCATGTAGATGTTGTAGCCGCTGATGTAGGTGTCGGCTGCGGCGAAGGCCTCGGCCGCCTTTCTCCGGATCTCCGCCGGGACGCGGTCCGAGAAGCGCTGGGCCAGCCGGGCCTCGGCCCACTGCCGGCGCGTCCACGAAGGCCCCTGCTCCAGGCGCTCCTGGAGCGTGGTCAGGGGGAAGTTCAGCAGGACCACGAAGGCGATCTTGTTGGCGAACAGGTCGTCGCTGAGGTGCGCGTCCACGGCGAACGAGCCGAGCCTCTCGTCCACCGGCAGCATGGGCCCGATCTCCAGATCCACGCCGCGCCGCAGGTCGCGCTGCAGCGAGTTCATGTAGCCGCCGATCCGCTCCATGGCGAACTCCAGCCGATGGAAGGTGGCGTCCAGGCCGGGGCCGCGTGGAAGGAACTCCTCCTCCAGGAAGCGGCGCAGCGCCTCGGGATCGCCGTCGTCCTGCCTCCAGAAGCGCGCCGCCTGCGCCGTCCCGCGCTCGATGCGCGCCGCCTCGGCGTCGCCGTGCCTGTCGCGCAGGGCGCGTCGCGCCGCGTCGGCGGCCCTGGCGTACGGCTCGGGGAGCGCGGGCGAGGGCGGGGCCGCTCCGGGGGCGAAGGCCGCCGCGATCAGGGCCAGCCAGGGCGCGAGGAGCGTCATCATGGCAAGGTCACCTCCTGAAGCCCTCTCAGGTACAGGGCGTTGAACAGCAGCTTGAAGGTGCGGTGGGGCTGCGCGCGGTGCTGCGCGCGGAACCCGATGAGCACCACACGGCCCCGGCCGACCTTGTAGTCCACCACGGCCGCCCGTCCCTTCAGCAGGTCGGCACCCTTCAGGTACCCGCTCACCAGCACGTCATCGGCGTGCGGGGGGTAGGAGGCCGCCACCCTCCGATCGAACCGGGCGTCGGGCACCCTGGTCTGGAAGGCCAGCGGACCGGAGATGTACCCGGCCTCCTCCGCGCGCATGCCGTAGGCGAGCGGCGAGGCCGCGTCCATCAGCAGCCTCACCATCGTCCCGGGCGCGGAGAAGCGATCCCCGGCCTTCTCCAGGACGTTGGTGACCGGAAGCTCGAACAGGTCGATGGCGTACTGCGTGGAAGAGTCCAGAGCCACCACCACCCCTCCCCGCTCCACCACCCAGCGGCGGATGGCGTCGGCCCCCTCGGGACCCAGCCCGCCCCGGTACCTCTCGGGAAGAGGCACAAACCCGGCCCGCTCGGCTTCGGGGGGCCGTCCCTCGGCGATGAGGCTCCGGCTGACGTCGGGCAGCAGCAGCACGTCGGACGAGCGGGTGAAGGTCCCCTTGCGGATGGCCTCGTTGTCCACGTTGACGTAGGGGAACTCATGCTGCTCCAGCAGCCACCGCGTCCACCCCTCGTCCATGCTGGCCGCCCACGGCTTGTAGAGCGCCACCCGGGCAGGGGCCACGCGGAACGCCGGCCCTGAGGGAGGCGAAGAGAGAGGGCGGGCCTCGATGCGCGCGCCGGCCGCGAGCCGCTCCATCGCCTCGGGATCCATGGCGTCGCCCGGGACCCAGACCGTTCCCGCCGGCACGCCGTCCTGCCCCTGCCGGAGCCAATAGACAGGGTGGCCCTGCTGCAGCAGGCGGTTCATGGCGGTGAAGACCGAGTCGGCGCTGTGGGAGAGGAGATAGCCACCCGCGGCGCCGCCGGGTCCGGCGCCTCCCGCGATCCCCCCGGGCCACTCCGGCGCCTGGATGGGGCGCGGCCGGGCCGCCTCGAAGTCGGCCGGAGCATCCAGCTCCACCACGTCCACCCCCATCAACAGCGGCAGCGACCAGGAGGTGACGTCGTACGGAGGCAGGATCGGCCCGTCCACCTGCGCCCGGACCTCCGGGTAGCGCTGAGGCCGGAGCATGGTCAGCAGGAAGGCGCGGTAGGGCTGCGCGGCCCGGATCAGATAGGCGCCCGGCGCGAAGGCCGAGGCCAGGCCGCCGGCCTGCGGGGCCGGGGCGTGCAGCGGGGCCTCGGTCCGCTCCACCTTCACGCCGTGGCGAAGCAGCAGCTCCACCAGCCGGGCCGCGGCCACGGGGTCGTGCTGCCCTCCGGGGATGACGAAGGCGTAGGGGGGCTCCGAGCGTCCCCGCTCGATCCCCTTGCGCCCCAGCGCGTGGAAGCTCTCCAGAAGGTCGCGGCGGTGGCGGGCCGTCCCCTCCAGCAGCGCCCGCGTGGCGATCAACTCGTAGTCGATGATGTCCCGCAGCCGCCACCACCCCCCCTTCCAGGGGGAGAGGTAGTTGGCGCGCCGCGCGTGCTCCGGCAGCCCCTTTTCGCCTCCGCGCATCTCACCCGGCTCGACGTAGAGCGGCGTCGCGATGCGCACGCTGGCCACCTCGGTCAGAAGCCCCACCACGTTCTTCCACCAGGCGGTGTTGCGGGTGCCCCCCGGCCAGTAGCTGTCGAAGATCATGTGGTCGCCGACGCCGGTCTTGCCCGCCTGCTCCAGCCGGAACCCCATCAGCGTGCCGAGCATGCCGGCGTGGCGCAGCACCATGGAGTCGATCTCCGGATCGACCGGATCGGTCTGCGGCGGCACGAACATGCGGGGGCCGGTGCTCCCCATCTGGTGCTCGTCGAGGAAGACCTGGGGGAACCAGTCCCGGTAGAGGACGTCGTTGACCAGCCGCGTCTCCTTCTGGGTCAGCATGTAGAAGTCGCGGTTGTTGTCGTGCCCGGTGTAGGGATGGTAGAGCCAGGGGAGGGGCCCCCCCTCGTGCTCCGTCCCCAGGTGCTCGTTGTACCAGTCGATGACGATGACCTGTCCGTCGGGGTTGATGGAGGGGATGAGCAGCAGCACCACCTGATCGAGCCAGCCGAGGGTGTCGGCGTCGCGGGCGGTGGCGAGCTGGTGCGCCAGCTCCATGGACATCTGCGTCGATCCGACCTCGGTAGCGTGGATGCTGCACGTGACCAGCACGAAGACCTTGCCCTGATCGATGAGAGAGCGGGCCTCATCGGAGGTCAGCCCCGAGGGATCGGCCAGCCGCCGGACTGTCTCGCGGTGGCGGTACAGGTCCCGGTGGTTCTGCTCGGAGGTGATGACCGCCATCACCATGTCCAGCCCCAGCGTGGACCGGCCCAGCGTCACGACGTTGACCCGGTCGGAGGCGGCGTCCAGCGCCTTGAAGTAGTCGAGCACGCGAGGGTAGGGGGCCAGCCAGCGATCCTCGCCCACCCGGCGGCCGAGGAAGGTCTCGGGAGAGGGGGGAGGGTCCGCCGCCCGGGCAGGCGGCGCCAGGGCGGGAAAGAGCGCCGCGAGGACGGCGGCGCGCGTCCACCGCGACAGGCCTGCCGGGCGATCCCTGCGGCACGAGGGTCTCATGGGAGGCGCAGGATAGCCCAAGGAGGCCCGGCCGGGCGACAGAGGTCCTCCGACTCGCTTGCAGGCGGGATGCTCCTGGGCATCGGCCTCGCCGAGCAGGTCTATACTCCGGGCCGACGGGCGTCCGGCCGCATCGTGAGGGTGCCCCCGCGTGGACTGCGAGGAGAGGTGAAGAGCCTGAGGAAGAGCCGGCCGCCGTGGCGGCCTCTGGTCTGGGCGGCGCTCCTCCTGATCCCCTTCGCCGTGCGCGCCGTGTATCACGTGCAGGCTTCCGGCGTCCCGTACTTGCGGTGGCCGCTCGTCGTCTCGTCAGCGAACCACGAGTTGGCCGCGGATCTGGCAAGGGGGGAGGGTGCGCCCTACACGCTCTTCCGGTCCCCCTGGTACCCGCTGTTCCTTTCCTGGATCCACCGCCTTCCCTGGCCAGACATCCCCTCGGCCGTGGCCGTGCAGGCGCTGCTCGGTGGCCTGTCGTGTCTCGCCGTGGCGGCCCTGGCCAGGATGGCCTACGGCACACGGGAGGCGGTCGCCGCCCTCCTCATCGCCTCTCTGCACGCGCCGTCGTGGTTCTACGAAGGGGAGATGCTGGAGCAGGCGCCGGCCGGCTTCCTGCTGGCGGCCGGGACGGCGCTCCTCATGCGATCACTGCTGCCGCCGGGCGGGCCCGCGGCGGCGGCCGCGGGAGGCGCGGCGTTGGGGGCGGCCGCGCTGATGCGCCCCGATCTCTGGCTGGCGGTCGCGGCCGCGCTCGTCGTGCTCCT
>DATEEA010000130.1:0-16558 GCA_035281445.1 Candidatus Polarisedimenticolia bacterium | reverse complement strand
GACGCTGCTGCTGGTGTTCGGCTCCACCGCGTACTCGTTCAGCTCGATGCTGTCCGTGTTCCTGTTCGGGCTGGGTGCCGGGAGCCTTGTGATGACCCCCTTCGCCGATCGCCTGCGGCGGCCCTGGCTCGCCCTGGGGCTGCTGCAGGGAGGCATCGGCCTGGCCGTGCTGGGATCGCTGCACGCCGTGGACCGCCTTCCCGAGGTCTACCTGAGCCTGATGGCCGGATGGGGGCTGACCTGGCGCCACGAGATGGCAGCCAAGTTCCTCCTGTCGGCGTCGCTCATGCTCGTCCCCACGCTGCTGTCGGGGGCGGTGTGGCCCGTGGCCGTGCGGATCGTCCGCCCCCGGCGAGGCAGCCTCGGCGCCGAGGTGGGGCGGCTGTACGCCGCCAACACCGTCGGGTCGATCCTCGGTTCGCTGGCCGGTGCGTTCGTCCTGCTCCCGTCCTTGGGAATGCAGGCCAGCCTGGCCGCGGTGAGCGTCGTGCTGGTTCTGGTCGGCTCGGCGCTGGCGCTGGCCGAGTCCGCGCCGCTGGTCCGCCGGGCGGCGGCGGCCGTCGGCATCGTGGCCGCCGCGGCGGGGCTGGCCTTCACTCTCGAACCGTGGGATCGCAAGCGGCTCACCTCCGGGGCCTACTTCATGCCCAAGGCCTATCTCGACGACGCCGGCCGCCCCGTGCTGGCCGAGCGGCTCAAGGAGTCCAAGCTGGTCTTCTACGCCGAAGGGGTCACCACCACCCCGTCGGTGGCCATCCTGGGGGACATCAACAAGGCCTTCTTCAACGACGGGAAGATCGAAGGGGCCACGGCCCTCGACGGGATGCGGCTGCAGCGGATGCTCGGGCATCTTCCGCTCCTGCTCCATCCCGGCGATCCGAAAGTCGCCCTCAACATCGGGCTGGGCTCGGGGATCACCGTCGGGGCCATGGGGGTGCACCCGCTCGACCGGCTCGACTGCGCCGAGATCGAGCCGGTGGTGGTGGCCGCGGCGAGGGCCTTCGACGCCGAGAGCTTCTCCATCCTGGACAACCCGGCGCTGCGGATGGTCTACAACGACGGCCGCAACCACCTGATGCTGACGCCGGATCGCTACGACGCCATCGCCTCGGCCCCCTTCGCTCCTCTGGTGGGGGGCGCGGCGAGCCTCTACAGCCTCGAGCACTTCAGGCTGGTGCGCGACCGGCTGGCCCCCGGAGGGATGACCGCCCAGTTCCTGCCTCTGTACCAGCTCTCGCCCACCGACTACCTGAGCATCATGAGGACCTTCGCCGAGGTCTTCCCCGACGCCACCGTCTGGTTCACCGGGGTGGAGACGGTGCTGGTGGGCGGGGGAGGGCCGCAGCGCTTCGACTTCGCCCGCCTGGCCGCCAGGATGCGTGAGCCGCGAGTGGCCGAGAGCCTGCAGCAGATCGGCCTGGACGATCCGATGCGGCTGCTGGCGATGTACTGCTTCCGCGTGGCCGACGTGGCGGCGGACCTGGAGGGGATCCCTCTCAACACCGACGACCGGCCGCGTCTGGAGTTCTCCGCGCCGAGGAGCCATCTGGTCAACACGGTCAAGGACAACCTGCCGTGGCTGATGGCCCGTCGGCGCCCGCCGTCGGACCGCATCGACCTGCCGGCGGCGTGGGCCCCCGAGGATCCGCGCCGGGAGCAGATGGCCGGCAGGCTGGCGGTGACCCTTCAGGCGCAGCGGCTCACCATGGAAGGGAGGCTCCAGGTCCTCCGGGGGGATCTGGAGCAGGGGATCGCCACCATCGAGAAGGCCGTGGCCGCCGATCCGGCCGACCCCTACGCCCGCGATCTGGCCGCCCGCAACCTGGTGAAGCTGGCCGAGCGTCTTTACGCGCAGGACCGGCGGGAGCCCTCCCGCCAGGCCTACCGGCGCGCCCTGCAGTGGAACCCCGCGCACTTCCTGGCCCTGTACAACCTGGCGCGCTTCGAGTACGAGGACGGGCGCCAGCAGGAGGCGCACCGCCTGACCGCCGAGGCCCTTCGCCAGGCCCCCCACAGCCCGTCGCTCAACTACAGGATGGGGCTGCTGCTCTACAACCAGGGGGCCCTGGCGCGCGCCGAGCAGCACCTCAGGACGGCGGCCGAGGAGGACCCTTCCTACCCCGAGCCGCTGCTCGTCCTGGGGGATCTCTACCGGGCCCGCGGCGACGGAGCGCTCGCCGCCACCGTCTACCGGCGCGCCATCGCCATCGGAAAGAACGACGCGGAGGCCTACGCCGCTCTGGCCCAGTCCCTGGTGGACCAGAAGCTCTACTCCGAGGCCGCCTCGTGGGTGGACAAGGCGCTGGCGTTGGCGCCGCGCGACCCGGAGGCGATCTTCGCCCGGGCCCGGGTCGGGGCGGGGGAGGGGAGGCGGGAGGAGGCTTCGCGCGATCTGGACGAGGCGGTGCGGGCGGGAGGGGCGTTGTTCCGCGAGCGCGCCCTGGCCGACCCGGCCTTGCGTGAGCTGGTGCGCTGAGGGCCGCGGCGATGGGAGCGCGCAGGAAGGAAGGCAGGACGAGCGCCCGGAAGGGGGCGGCCTGGCCGGGGCTGGAGGCGCTGGAGAAGGCGCTGGGTCACCGGTTCAAGGACCGGGCGCTGCTCCGGCGGGCGCTCACCCACCGCTCCTTCGCCCACGAGGAGGGGACCCCCGGGAGGGACAACGAAGAGCTGGAGTTCCTCGGCGATGCTGTGCTGTCGCTGGTGGTCTCGGCGATGCTGTGCGGCAAGGAGGCCCCGGGGAGGGTGGGGGACCTGTCGCGGGCCAGGGCCTGGCTGGTGAGCGAGCCGAGTCTCGCCGGCAAGGCGCGGGCCCTGGGGCTGGGAGCCCACCTGATGCTGGGACGCGGAGAGGACCGCGGCGGCGGGCGGGAGAAGGACTCGCTGCTGGCCGACGCCTACGAATCGGTGCTGGGGGCGCTCTACCAGGACGCGGGGCTGGAGGCGGCCGCGCGGTTGGTGCGATCGCAGTTCGCCGATCAGGTGGCCGGCCTGGTTCCCGGACAGCGCAGCGACCTGGACTTCAAGACCGACCTCCAGGAGGCGCTGCAAGGGGCGGGGCTCCCGGTGCCCGACTACGCCGTGGTGAGCGAGGCGGGGCCCGACCATCGCAAGTCGTTCACCGTGGAGCTCAGCGTGGCCGGCAAGGTGCTGGCGCGCGGGGAGGGCGGGACCAAGAAGTCGGCCGAGCAGCAGGCGGCCCACGACATGCTCCAGCGCCTCGACACGCTGCTCCCCGAGCTGGTCAGCTCCCGGGGGATCCGGGAGGCGTGACCACCTCCATCTCCGACAGGGCCCTGCGCACCTCCTCCGCCTGGCGCGCCCGGGGGTTCAGGCGCAGGGCCTCCTTCCAGTAGGCGGCCGCCTCGCGCTGCCGTCCGGGCATCCCGTAGAGCACTGTCCCCATGCCGTAGTTCCAGTCGGCCAGCTCCAGCGGGGCCAGCGAGGCGGGGGCCCGGCGGGCGCGCTCCAGGGCGGCCAGCGCCTCCACCAGACGGCCGCTCTCGTAGTCCGCGGTGGCCATGTCGAACCAGACATCGAAGCGGCCCGGGTCGATCCGCGCGGCACGGCGGTAGGCGGCCAGCGCCCCCTCGGTGTCCCCCGCAGCCTTCAGCGCGCCGCCCAGGCTGACCAGCACGGCCGCGTCAGCCGGCGCCAGCAGCGCCGCCGTCTCGTACGACCGGGCGGCCTCGGCCGGACTCCCGCGATCCATCAGGACGCCGCCGAGGTCGCGGTGCGCGGCGGACAGCGCCAGAGAGAAGGTGATCCCGCCGGGCAGGCCGGTGCCCCGGCGCGGGTCGCCGCCGTGGCGCCGGGCCATGGCCTCGGCGCCGGCGATCACCTCGCGCAGCGTCCGCTCCGCCTCGTCCAGCCTTCCGGCCTGCCTGTAGGCGGCCCCCAGGTGGAGCCGGTCCTGGAATGGCTCCTCCGCGAGGCTCGACCAGTCGAGGGAGTGCAGCGGCAAGGCCACCGCCAGCGCCGCCGCGGCGGGGAGGCAGCGGCGCCAGGCGCGCGCCCGCACCGCCTCCCAGATCCCGGCGGCACCCGCCCCGGCGAAGGCCAGCAGGATCGGAACCAGCGGCAGGCGGAAGCGCGCGAAGTTGAAGAAGAGCAGCACCGAGACCATGGAGGCCCCGGCGGCGATGTAGGCGGGGAGCAGCCGCCGCCATCTTCCGGTGGTCAGGGCCGCCCCGCACCAGGCCAGCGCCGACACCGGGCCGAAGGTGAGCGTCCAGGCCAGGAGCGGCGAGAAGCGGGTGAACGTGTAGTAGGAGTAGTTGTCGGGCAGCTCGTGGTCGTTCCAGAACAGAGCCGCCTTGCGCAGCCACAGAAGAGCCGCGCGGCCCGGGTGGGAGGCGATCCAGGCCAGTCCCTGGCTCCACCAGAAGCGCGACGCCTCGCCGCGCGACAACTCGCGCCCGGGCAGCTCGCGCGCCTTGCGCCGGAATTCCTCGTGCTCGAAGCGGGGGTTGGAGCGCACCCAGGGAGGGGGCACGTAGGCCCCGTTGGCGTACGGGCCGTTGCCGATGTAGAAGACCTCCCCCCCGCCCGAGGTGGTCAGGACGAAGTCCCCTCCCACCGCGGCGTTGCGGGCCCCCACCGGCAGCAGCACAGCGAGCGCCCCGGCCGCCATCGCCGCCGAGGCGCGGGCGCGCGCCGGATGGCCCCACAGGGCCCACACCGCCAGCGCGGCCAGGAGCACCAGGAGGTTGTCGCGCACCAGCGCCGCCAGCGCCAGCAGCGCGCCCGACCCGGCCATCCTCGCCAGGCCGCGTCCGGGGCTGCATCCCTCGCGCGGCGGCAGCGCCAGCAGCAGGGCGCCGGTGGCCAGGGGAGGGGTGAGGAACTCCTTCATCACCTGCCCCTCGTAGAAGAGAAACGGCCCGTACGCCGCGCACCCCAGCCCGGCCAGGATCCCGGCGCGCCCGCCGAAGAGCCGCTCCCCCAGCCGCCACGCCAGCACGCAGGTCAGCGACCCCACGGCGATCTGGATCAGCCGCAGCAGCCAGAGGTCCTCTCCGAACAGCACCAGGAACCCAGCCAGCAGGTAGGAATAGAGCGGGCTCATCTCGAAGACCTCCGAGCCGAGCCAGTCCCCCGCCGCGATGCGCCTGGCCCACTCCAGGTAGTAGAGGGGATCCAGGTGCAGGAAGTCGAAGAAGGGGGAGGCGGCGATCTGGTGGAGGTAGACCCACCGCACGGCGAAGGCCGCCGCGGCGATGGCGAGGGGTGCGGCTGCCGCCCTGACGCGCATGGCGCTCCAGTATAGCGCTCCGCTGGGACGCGGCCCGATCGGGTGGTATCATGCGCGGCACCATGGCATCGCGCATCGTGACCCTGCCGGACCGGGAGATCGACGATCTCTACCGTCGGTTCGTGGACGATCTGGAACGCAAGATCGACGACCCGGGGGTCGACAACGACGATCTCTGCCGCGACACCCTGATGGCCGTGTACCACGGCCCCCAGGCCGGCCACGCGGCGATGATGCGGGATCCGGCCGTGCCGCTCTCGGTCAAGGCCAGCCTGGCCTGCCTCGACCCGCGCAACGTGACCCTGGAGTCCGAGTACTACGCCGAAGTCGATCCGGTGCGGTTCTACCGCAACAAGCCGCTGCTCTGGCTCTGGATCATGTTCGACCGGTCTCCCATGGGCCACAACGACCACCTTGGTCTCCTGCTGCGTCGGATGCTGGCGGGCAAGGTCTTCCGCAAGTGCGGGCAGAACGTGAAGTTCTTCCGCAACGTGGAGTTCTCCTTCGGCTACAACATCACCTGCGGCAGCAACACGGTCTTCCACCGCGAGGTGTTCGTGGACGACCGGGGCGAGGTGATCATCGGCGACGACGTGTCGCTGTCCGACTACGCCAACATCTACTCGCACGCCCACGACATCCTGGACATCAACGACGTGTCGCTGGGGACGACCGTGATCGGCGATGGGGCCAGGGTGACCT
Source organism: Candidatus Polarisedimenticolia bacterium (assembly GCA_035281445.1). GTDB lineage: Bacteria > Acidobacteriota > Polarisedimenticolia > JACPZX01 > DASXTC01 > DATEEA01. Next base: position 10,605 of record DATEEA010000130.1, on the reverse strand, counting down.
ACCACGCGGTGGTGCTGTCGGGGATGAAGGTGGGCAAGGACGCCATGGTGGGCTCGATGGGCGTGGTGACGCGCGACGTCCCCGACCACGCCATCAACGTCGGCATCCCGGCCAAGACGGTCAAGATCAAGGACCGGGGCCAAAACCGCGGGCGCTGACCGTCGAGCCTACAGGCTGTTCTCCAGGAACTGCTGCAGGCCGTCGCGGGCGTCGCCGGCGATCTCCAGGAACTGCAGACCGTAGCCGAACGACTCGCCGGTCAGCTCCTCGGACCGCACCACCTCGCCCAGCAGCCTGATCTCCTTATCCACCCCGGGGAGGTCGAACCGGAGACGCAGCGCCATCCCCACCGAGAAGCGGTGGTCGGTGGTCAGGAACATCCCGCTCTGGCTGATGTTCTCCACGGCGCCGGTGAACAGCCTGCCGTCGTCTCCGATGCCGACCGAGAAGCGGCACCCCACCCGCACGTGGCGCCGCCGGGGGACCCCCAGGGTCCTGGCCACCTCCTCCAGCAGCGCTTCGCGGCCGTCGGTCTTCCGGACGAACCCGGCCGCGCCGGCCTCCAGGCAGCGCCTGACGATCTGGTCGTCGTCGCGCACGCTGAGGATGAGCACGGGGATGTGGGCGGTCTGGGTGTTCTCCTTGATCTGCCGGCACACTTCGGCCCCGTCCATGTCGGGCATCTCGTAGTCCAGCACCACCAGATCCGGCTGCACCACGCCGGTCAGCTCGCGCACCTCCGCCGCCGTGCTGGTGGCGAAGACCTTGAGGTTGCGGCCCTCGAGGTAGGCCTTCTCGGTGGCCAATGTGAGCTTCACGTCGTCGGCGAGCAGGATCTTGTACATGGAGTCCTCCGGGGCAGGGGATCCGGCCGTTCGGGAATGTCGTGCCTGGAGCGGGCGGAGGCAAGCGCCGTGGCGGATGGCGTTCAGGGCCGCCGAATCGGCGTTGTCAGGAAAGCGGGCGTGGAATCAAATCGGTACACGAAAATGGAATAGCCAATGTGCGCCCGCGGGGTGAGGGCCAGGAAGGGGGCCAGGTAGCGCCTGTCCGGCAGGTACACCCCCGCCAGGTGGGTGGCGCTCACCGCGTAGTAGCCCGGGCCGGGCGCCGTCTCCCGGACGATCCCGTAATAGTCGGGATCGGCGGTCCCGAAGTAATAAAGGTGGATGCGGTCCACCCCTTCCCGGGCCATCCAGCGCCGCAGCCCCACCAGATCCTGTCCCCAGTCCACGTTGGAATCGGTCAATCGCAGATGCCCCCGGGCGGGTCCTCCGGAGGCCTGGTTGAAGTAGGCCAGGTGGTGAGGATGGATGGCCAGCGCCTCTCCCGCGTGCCAGCCCAGCAGCGCCACGGCCGCCGCGGCGCCCGCGCGGCGGGCGGGGACGCTCGCCAGAGCGGCGGCGGCCGCTCCCCCCGCCAGGCAGAGGAAGGGGAATGCCGCCAGCACGTAGCGCAGCCCGATCTGCGCCTGGGTCAGGGCCGTGGTCATGGCCACCAGGGCGGCCGGAGGGAGCGCGATCCAGATCCAGCGGGCGGCGCCGCCGCGCGAGCCCCCGGCGCCCACGGTCAGGAGCGCGAGTCCGGCTCCGGCCAGCGCCAGCATGGGGAGGGTCCCCTTCATGGCCAGGGCCAGCACGAAATAGGACCACCATCCGTCGGCGGCGTACTCTCCATTGAGAAACCCCGGCCCTTCCACCTCGGCGTTCTTGTGACGGGCCAGCTCCAGCCCCTCGCGCCACGCCCCGGGGACCGGCAGCCCGGCCGCGCCCGCTCCTCCCACCAGGACGTACACGGCTTGCAGCGCCGCCAGCGCCACCAGCACGGAGACGGCCAGCCCGGCCAGCCGCACCCGTGCCGGCCGCCGCCCGTCCAGCACCACCGCCAGCGCCATGAGAGGTGGCAGGAGCGCCGACGAATAGCGGGCGGCCAACGCCAGTCCCAGCATGATCCCCGCCAGGACGTCCCAGCCCCCCAGCCCGCGGATCCCCGGGCGGAGCCGCCAGCGGCCCGAGGCCTGGGCCCGCTCGGCGCAGGCGATCGCGGCCAGGGCGAGAGCCGCCCCTCCCATGTCGGTGGTCACCAGCCGGCCGTGCGCCAGCAGGCTCGGCTCGAAGGCGTACAGGGCGAGGGCGGCCAGGGCCGCCCCTCCTCCCAGCAGGGCCCGCCCCCACAGGAACAGGGCGGCTCCGGCCGCCAGCGTGACCGCCACCACCGGGAGGCGGGCCCGCGAGAGGAGCCGGTCGGCATCGTTGGCGCGGTAGAGGAAGGCGCGGGAGTAGCCGAACAGGAAGTCCTCGCCGGAGCGCGGGCCGAGAGCCGGGTCCTCGGGGGGCAGGACCGGGTCGAGCGGCCGCAGCGCCAGGCCCGCCAGGACCTTCATCAAGGGAGGGTGCTCGCGGTTGACGTGGAGATCGCCTCGGGCCACGGCGAGCCAGCCCGCCGTCAGATGTGCCGGCTCGTCCACCACCGCCGAGGCGTGGGGCAGGGCGCTCAGCATCTGGGCCCCCATCGCGGCCAGGAGCAGCGCGGCGCCCGCGGCGGTGAGGGCTCGGGCGGAGGCCGTGGTCAGCTCTGAGCCTCCTCCAGCGATCCGAGGTAGTCGCGCCGGACCAGGATCTCGCGCTGCTTGCTGCCGTCGGGCGGGCCGACGATGCCCCGCGCCTCCATCATGTCCACCAGCCGCGCGGCCCGCGCGTAGCCCAGCCGCAGCCGGCGCTGCAGGTGCGAGGTGGAGGCGACCCCGGTCTCCAGGACGCAGCGCACGGCGTCCTGGAACATCTCGTCCTCCTCCTCGTCGTAGGACACCTTCTCCTTGGAGACATCCTTGGTGACCGAGTCGTCGTACACGGGCCGCGCCGCTTTCTTGAGGTAGTCCACCAGCGCGGCCGACTCCACCTCGCTCATGTACGACCCGTGCAGCCGCAGCAGGCGGCTGGAGCCCGGGGGCATGAAGAGCATGTCTCCGTTGCCCAGCAGCTTCTCCGCGCCGTTGCTGTCCAGGATGGTGCGGGAGTCCACCTTGGACGAGACGCGGAAGGCGATGCGCGAGGGGAAGTTGGCCTTGATGACTCCGGTGATCACGTCCACCGACGGGCGCTGCGTGGACAGGATCAGGTGGATGCCGACGGCGCGCGCCATCTGGGCCAGGCGGGTGATCCCTTCCTCCACGTCCGCCCCCGAGGTGATCATCAGGTCGGCCAGCTCGTCCACCACCACCACGATGAAGGGGATCGGCTTGAGCTGCTCGGGGGTGGCGTCGGGGTTGCGCTCGCGACCGCGGCCTCCCCGGATCAAGGTGTTGAACTGATCGATGCTGCGAACCCCGTAGTCCGCCAGCATCTTGTAGCGCCTCTCCATCTCCACGCAGGCCCAGCGCAGGGCGTTGGCCGCCTTCTTGGGATCGGTGACCACGGGGGTCAGCAGGTGCGGGATCTCGTCGTAGATCCCCAGCTCCAGCCGCTTGGTGTCGATGAAGATGAACTTCACCTCATCCGGGGTCGCCCGGTAGAGCATGCTGGCGATCAGCGCGTTGAGGCAGACCGACTTGCCCGCCCCGGTGGCGCCGGCGATGAGCAGGTGCGGCATGCGGGCCAGGTCGGCGATGTACACCTCGCCGTCGATCCTCTTGCCCACCGCCAGCGACAGCTTGGAGGAGCTCTTGACGAACTTCTCCGACTCCAGCAGCTCCCTCAGGAAGATGGTCTCGCGGATCTTGTTCGGGACCTCGATGCCCACGGTGGACTTGCCCGAGATGCGGTCGATGCGCACCGACTCTGCCTGCAAGGCCAGGCACAGGTCGTCCACCAGCCCGGTGATCTTGCTGTACTTGATCCCAGCCTCCGGCTTGAACTCGAAGGTGGTGACCACGGGCCCGGGGTGGATCTCCACCACCGCCCCCTGCACGCCGAACTCGCGGCACTTCTCGGCCAGCACCTTGGCCTTGGCGTACAGCTCCTGGTCGTCCACCGCCGCGGCGCCGTGGCCCGACTGCAGCAAGGTGAGCGGAGGGAGCACGAAGTCGCGCTGCGGCTCGTCCAGCGGCAGGGGCGGCTGGCTCTGCCGGGCGGCCGGCTTGGGACGCACCATGGCCGGAGGGGACGGGCGCGGGGCGGGCCTTGGGGGCGGGGGGGCGTCCCGTGCGTCCTCCTCTTCGTCGTCGTCCACGAGGACCGCCGGAGCCAGCGGGCGCTCGCCCCGGCCGTTGTCCTTCTCCTTGCCCGCGTGCTTCTTGACGATCTTCTCTCGCAGCCTCTCCTTGCGCCGCTGCTCGCGCCGGCGCACCCAGGCGGTGCGGGCCCGGCGGAGGCCCCCGGCGGCCGCCTTGCGCGCCGCCTGCAGCAGCGAGCCGAAGGAGATGTGCGTGGCCACGGTCGCCCCCAGCGCCATGACGGCCACCGAGGTCACGAAGGCTCCGGCGGTGTTGAGGTAGCCGGTCAGGATGCCGGCCACCATGGCCCCGGCCACCCCTCCGGCCATCACCTCCTCCCCGCCGACGCGGAGGTCCCCGACCACGATGGCCAGCAGGGAGAGCAGCCCCACCAGCAGGCCGCCGTGGCCGAACAGCGTCACACCCAGGCCGCCGCCCTTGCGCCCCCACAGGCGCCGCCACCCTCCCATGGCCATCGGCACCAGCAGGAAGTACGACGCCACGCCGAAGATCTGGAAGCACAGGTCGGCCAGGGTGGCCCCGAACGGGCCGACCAGGTTGCGCGAGCCGGATCGGGCCGAGTCGCGGGTCAGCCAGGAGGCGTCGCCCGGCTGGTAGGACACCAGCGCCATGGCCAGCAGCACCGCGCCGAACAGCATCAGCAGCCCGGCCAGTTCGCCGGCGCGCGGCAGGATGAAGGCCTTGCGCAGCCGCTTCATCACACCTCCAGGATGACCGGGATGATCATGGGCCGGCGGTGGGTCCTCTTTCGCAGGAAGCGCTTGAGCTCGGCGTGGACCTTGGCCTTGATAAAGCCCCAGTCGCTGCGCTCCTCGATCGTGGAGGACTCCACCGCACGCACCACCACCTGTCCCGCCTCCTGGAAGAGCGCCTCTTCGTTGTCCACCCAGACGAAGCCGCGGCTGATGATCTCGGGGGCGTTCTCGATGGTGCCGGAGCGCTTGTTGATGGCCAGCACCGGGATGACGATGCCGTCCTCGGCGATGTGCTGCCGGTCGCGGATGACGATCTGGTCCACCTCCTCCAGCGTGCCGTCGATGAACACCGAGCCGACCGGCGCCCCCTTGGGCTCCACGGTGGCCTCCTCCGAGGTCAGCTTCACGATGTCGCCGCTCTCCACCACCAGCACCCGCTCCTTGGGGATCCCGGCCTGCCCGGCGAGCTGGGCGTGCTGGGACAGATGCTGGAAGTCCCCGTGCACGGGGATGAAGAAGCGTGGCCGGGTGAGGGCCATCATGATCTTGAGCTCCTCGCGGGAGGCGTGGCCCGAGACGTGCACGCCGGGGGTGTCGTCCAGCAGGACATCGGCCCCCCTGCGGCACAGGTGGTTGATGAGCCGGGTGATGGCCTTCTCGTTGCCCGGGATGCGGCGCGCCGACAGCACCACCAGATCGCCAGGGTCCAGCCCCACGTCGCGGTGGTCGTCCAGCGCGATGCGCGACAGGGCCGACATCGGCTCTCCCTGGCTGCCGCTGGCGATCAGCACCACCTTGTCGCGCGGCAGGCGCATGACGTCGCGCGGCTCCACGGCCACTCCTGGGGGGACGCGCAGGTACCCCAGCTCCTCGCACACCCTCACGTTGGTGCTGACGCTGCGCCCGACGAAGGCCACCCTGCGCCCCAGCCCCGCGGCGATGTCGATCACCTGCTGGAGGCGGTGGATGTTGCTGGCGAACGTGGTCACCACCACCCGCCCCGCGGCCCCCCGCAGGATGGGAGCCAACGCCCTTCCCACGTCCCGCTCCGACGGGGTGAACCCCTTGCGCGCGGCGTTGGTGCTGTCGGACATCAAAGCCAGCACCCCCTCGTCGCCCAGCTCGGAGAAGCGCCGGAAGTCGAAGCCCCGCCCGTCCACCGGCGTCTGATCGATCTTCCAGTCGGCGGTGTGAACGATGGTCCCCACCGGGGTGCGGATGGCCATGGCGATGGAGTCGGGGATGGAGTGGGTGACCTGGATGAACTCCACCTCGAAGGGGCCGGCCTGCACGCGGTCGCGCGGCACCACGGTGCGCAGCTCCGCCTCGTTCTCCATGCCGTACTCGGTGAGGCGCTGGCGGGCCAGCCCCAGGGTGAGCCGGGTGCCGTACACCGGCGCCTTCGCCTTCTGCAGCAGGTGGGGGAGGGCTCCGATGTGGTCCTCGTGCCCGTGGGTCAGCACCACCCCGCGGAGCGTCCCGGGACTCTCCTCGAGGTAGGCCATGTCCGGGACGACGATGTCCACTCCCAGGAAGGCTTCCTCGGGGAACATCAGGCCGGCGTCCAGCACGAGGAGGGAGTCCCCGTGGCGCAGCGCCATCATGTTCATCCCGAACTCGCCGAGGCCGCCCAGCGGGACGATCTCGAGAGGTGGCACGCTCGACATGGCAGGAAACCGCCCGGATGCACGGCGCGGGACAGCGAGGCGCGCCGATTATATCAGGATCGGGGAGCCATCGCCCGGTAGAGGGCCAGCCCCTCCTCCCGCGTCAGGGTCTCCGGTCGCCTGGCGGGGTCGATGCCCAGCGCCGCCAGCCTGTCTCTCGCCGGCTCGGTGCCGTGCCCCGCCGCCTTGAGGTTGTTGAGCAGGGTCTGGCGCCGGTGGGCGAACAGGGTCCGGATGAACAGCGCGTAGCCTGTCTCCTGCTCTCTGGCCAGCTCGCGGACCGGCCGCACCGGCAGATGGACCACGCTGGAGGAGACCGCCGGAGGCGGGGAGAACGACCCGGGGGACAGCGACATCACCACCTTGGGCTCGGAGACGTACTGGCAGAGCATGGAGAGCGACCCGTACTCGCGCCCTCCCGGCGCCGCCACGATCCGCTCCACCACCTCGCGCTGCAGCATCAGCAGCATGCCGGTGATGGGAGGGGAGGCCTCGAACAGCCGCGCCAGCACCTCGCCGGTGATGGCGTAGGGGAGGTTGGCCATCACCCGCGCGGCCGGGGAAGCCAGCGCGGCCAGGTCGCAGCGCAGCACGTCGGCCTGCACCAGGGTGAGACCCGGATGTCCCTGGTGGCGCGAGCCCAGCTCCGCGGCCAGGGCGGCGTCCACCTCGATGGCGGTGACCGAGGCTCCCGCCTCCAGCAGCAGTCCGGTCAGGGCGCCCCTGCCCGGCCCGATCTCGATCACCTTCTCGCCGGGAGCCGGAGCGAACAGCTCCACCAGCCGGCGCGCCGCCGAGGCGTTGGTGAGGAAGTGCTGTCCGAGCGCCCGTCGGCGCCGGGACGCCGGGCGGCGGGAGGTCGGGCCGGCCGTCCGTCGCGGGAATGCGGAGCGCTTCGACATGGTTGGTGAAGGACAGTATACTGTCGCCTCTTCGATGATTCATGGAGCCATGATGAGCCAAGAGATCACCATTCTGAACGACAAGAACTTCGGCGACGAGATCGGGCGCGGCGAGGGTGGCCCCATCCTGGTCGACTTCTGGGCGACCTGGTGCGCCCCGTGCCGGATGGTCGCCCCGATCCTGGAGAAGCTGGCGGTCGAGCTGAAGGGCAAGGCCCGCATCGGCAAGCTGGACGTCGATCAGAACCCGGCCACCGCCGCGCAATTCTCCATCCAGGGCATCCCCACGCTGCTTCTCTTCAAGAACGGCAAGCCCGTGGACAAGATGATCGGCGCCCAGTCGCGCGAGGTCATCCTGTCGATGATCAACCGCCACCTCGGCTGACCCCCGATCGCCCGGGTGCCGGCGTTTCGTGCTGGCCCCGCTCAGATCTCCCGGGGCCGGCCGCGCAGGGTGTTGATCCGCACGCGGCCGTCGGCGAGGCTCGCCCGGACGGTGCGCCCCGACGATCCCCCCACGTCCATGGCCGCCACGGGGATGGCCTCGCGGGCCAGCGCCTCCATCGCCGCGCGGACGTTGCGGTCTCCCATGCTGTCGCGCACGCCGTTGACGCGGGCGAACATGGTGGCGCCCCCCGCCACCTTGGCCACCAGCAGCTCGCGCCGCGCGCCGCGCTGCATCAGGCGGTCCACCAGGGCGGCGACGGCGGTGGGGGCGAAGCGTCCGGGATCGAGAAGCGGAGAGTGGGGCATCGGCTCCGGCAGGAGGATGTGAGCCAGCCCGCCGAGGCGCCGGGGGGCGTCGTGGAGGAACACCGCCACGCAGGAGCCGAGCCCCGGGACGAGCAGGCCGCCGGGGGCCTCGTCGGCCGAGCGGACCAGCAGCTCGCCGATGTGCACGGTCTCGGGAGCCGGGGTCATGCGAAGCGCGGGGGCAGGTGCGGCGCCAGCGCGTCGAGCAGGGCGTGCAGCTCCGGCGGATCGGGGATCAGGAGCAGGTGCGCCGAGGGCTGGTGGCCTCCGGGGCCGCCCGCCGGGCAGTGGATCCGGGTGGCCGCGCAGTGGATCCGGGTGGCGACGACCAGCGCGGTGGCCGCGCCGCCGGAAGCCCGCCCCAGGAAGGGGTCGAGCACCGCTCCGGCCATGTCCACGGTCATGCGGGGCACCGAGGCCAGCAGGGTCAGGTGGAGGAGGCCGCCCAGGGCGCCCAGGTAGGCCCCCGACAGGATGTTGCCGACCTCCAGCAGCGCTGAGCGCTGCATCGGGTCGAGCGCGTGGAGTGAGCCCGGCTCGGGAGGGGCCAGGGCGCCCAGGATGCGACGGGCGCCCTCCAGCTCGAAGAGGACCAGGATCTCTCCGCGCGCGCCGCCGTGCATCCCCAGGCTCACCGCGGCGACGGGCGCGGTCCGCCCGCCGAAGCCGGCGGCGGCCTGCCGCAAGGGGATCGCTTCCACCCTGGGGACCGAGACCGCGAGCTCCAGGCCGGTGAGCTGGGCCACCGCCGCTCCGGCCACCCCGGCCCCCGCGGCCGCCACCGCCCGCAGGGCTCCGGCCTGATCGGCGGACAGCTCCGCCGGCGTCCTGCCTCTGCCGGCCGTCCCGCTCACGCCAGGGCCCCCAGGTTCGCCAGGTCCAGCACCAGGGCCAGCCTGCCGTCGTCCAGCAGGGCCGCCCCGCTGTACTTGCGCAGCCGCTCCAGCGGGGGCCCCAGCGGCTTCACCACAACCTCCTGACGTCCCAGGATCCTGTCCACGGCCAGGCCGCCGCGCGCTCCTCTCACCTGGTAGTGGAGCACCGGCAGCTCGCCGGGGCGGGACGCGGGGCGGCGGCGCTGCAGCGCCTCGTCCAGGATGAGCAAGGGCGCGTACACCGGATCCGAGCCCTCCGCCCCCACGGCCATGAAGCGGCCCGACAGGGTCTTGTGCATCCGCGCGCGCGGCACCACCTGCACGCTGGTGACCGCGCCGGCGGGCACGGCGAACAGCCCCGCTGCCGACTCCACCACGAAGGCGTCCAGGATGGCCACGGTGAGCGGCAGGGTCAGCTCGATGCGCGTGCCGCTGCCCCGGTGCGAGCGGATGGCCACGTGGCCGCGCAGCGCCTCGATGCGCGTGCGCACCACGTCCATCCCCACCCCGCGGCCGGAGATGTCGGTCACCTGGCGTGCCGTGGAGAACCCGGGGATGGTGGTGAGCATCAGCACCTGCTCGTCCTCCCAGGCCGCCAGCTCCGCCTCGCCGGCGTAGCCTCCCTCCCGGGCCCTGCGGCGGATGGCCTCGACATCCATCCCTTCGCCGTCGTCCTCCACCGCCACCTGGACGGTGTCGCTGCCCCGGATGACCTCCACCCGCACGATCCCCACGGGGGACTTTCCGGCGGCCTCGCGCTCGGCCGGGGGGAGGATCCCGTGGTCCACGGCGTTGCGCAGGATGTGCAGCAGGGGATCGATGATCTCCTCCAGCACCGATCGGTCCATGGCCACCGCCGCGCCGGCGATCTGCAGCACGGCCCGCTTGCCGGTCCGGCGGCACAGGTCGCGCATGGCGCGGGTGAGCCGGGGGGTGATGTGCTCGAAGGGGAGAAGGCGGATCTCCATGACCTGGCCCCGCAGCCGGGCCAGCGTCTCGGACATCCCGTCCAGCGCCCCGCGGGCGGCGCCCAGGTCCTTGGAGCGGATGGCCTCGGCCAGCTCGCCTCGGCGCGAGATCATCTCGGCGATGGCGTCGAGGAAGAGGTCGAGAGCGGCCGTGGGGACGCGCACGGTGGAAGGGCCGGCGGGGGGATCCCCGCCGCCCTCCGGGCGTGCCCCGGCGGCCGGGCCGGCCTTCTTCTCCAGCCCCAGCTCGGCCACCTCGAAGCGCTGCAGGTCGAGCAGGTCCTTCACCGCCGCCATGATGGCCGCCTGCGGCCGCTCGGTGGCGAGCTGCACCACCATCTCGCCGTCGAACTCCTGCGAGGCGAGCGCCTCGCGCCCCGGCGAGGTGGCCGTGATCGTCCCCACCGACTCCAGGCGCCGCAGGGCCAGGGCGGCGCGCCCTGCCGGGAGATCGGCGTGGGGATCGATGGTGAGGACGCAGCGGTAGAGCCGGCGGCCGGCGCCGTCCCCCGGGCCCGGGGAGGGGAGGGGCGCAGGGGAGGCCTTGCCTTCGCGCGCGGCAGGGGAGGCCGCG
>DATEEA010000129.1:0-10170 GCA_035281445.1 Candidatus Polarisedimenticolia bacterium | reverse complement strand
CGGCGCCTGCAGGCCGCCCTGGGCGCGGCCGCCGTCGTGGCGCTGCTGGCCGCCTCGGGCGCGGCGCTGCTCCAGGCGCGCAGGGCCCGCGACGAGCGGGATTCCGCCCGGCGCATCGCAGGGATGCTGGTGGACATGTTCTCCATCGCCCGGCCCGGCGCCGGGCGGGACCTGACGGTCAAGGAGCTGCTGGACCGGGGAGCCTCCCAGCTCCCCGCCCTGGAGGGGCGCCCCGAGACCCGGGCGCTGCTCACCCGCACCCTGGCCGATCTCTACGAGAAGAGCGGCCATCTGTCCCAGGCCTCGGCCCTGTACGCCCGGATCGTGGAAGAAGAGAGGGCGCGGGGCGAGGACTCCCTGGCTCTGGCCGCCGCGCAGCACGATCTGGGACGGTCGCTCGCCCGCCAGGGGGAGTACGCGCGGGGGGCGGATCTCTTCCGCCGGAGTCTGGCCGTCCGGCGGGGGCGGCTCGGCGAGTGGGCCCCCGAGGTCGCCTCCAGCCTCAACGCGCTGGCCCTGGCGCAGCACGAGCTGGGGCGCTTCCAGGAGGCCGAGCCTCTCTACCGCCGGGCCCTGGAGGTGGACACCGTCTCGCAAGGGGAGGATCACCCGCACACCACCCTGGTGCGCGGCAACCTCGCCCTGCTCATGCTCGACGCCGGCCGGCTGGCGGAGGCCGAGGGGCTCTACCGGATCATCCTGGCGGAGGTGGAGCTGGAAGGGGACCGGCCGCCGGCGGAAGGGGAGGGGGAGCAGCTCGCCGAGGTGCGCGACGGCCTCGGCCTGGCCCTGTCCGGGCAAGGGCGCCACGACGAAGCGCTCCCGTTCCTGCGGGCCGCCTACAAGCAGAGGCTGAGCGCCTTCGGCGCCGGGCACTATCTGGTGGCGCGCTCGATGGCTCACCTGGGGATGGCGCACCTGGAGGCGGGCTCACTGGACGAGGCGAGGACGCTGCTGGAGACCTCGGAGCGGATGCGGCTCGACCTCCTGGGCGAGACGCACATGGAGTACGCGGAGAGCCTCCATTTCTCGGGCCGGCTGCACGCGGCGCTCGGGAGCCGGCAGGAAGCGGGCCGGGCGCTGGAGCGGTCGGCCGAGGTCTACCGCCGGGCGCTGGGGCCGCGGCACCCCAGGGTGGCCGCGTCGCTCCTGGATCTGGCGGTCCTGCGCGGACCCGGACCCCGGCCCGGCGGCTGCGGCCCGCTGGAGGAAGCGCGCGGGATCCTCCCTTCCGACGACGCGCGGCTGCGGCGTGCCCAGGCGGCCCTGCCGGCCTGCCCCTGATCGATCTCTCCACGCCACGCCGGGTCCCCGCGCTAAGATGACGGGATGGCGAAGACGCTCTGGCCCTACGAGGAGGCCGGCCGCGTTCTCAGGAGCTGCGGGGAGGCCGGCCGCATCGTCCTGGAGACCGGATACGGACCCTCCGGCGCGCCGCACATCGGCACCTTCGCCGAGGTGGCGCGCACGAGCTGGGTGGGCTCGGCGCTGGAGGAGATCGGGGGAAAGCCCTGGACCCTCATCGCCTTCTCCGATGACATGGACGGGCTGCGCAAGGTGCCGCTCAACATGCCGCGCGAGGCGCTGGAGCCGCACCTGGGCAAGCCGCTGTCGAGCGTCCCCGACCCGTTCGGCTGCCACGCTTCCTACGCCGCCCACAACAACGCGCGGCTGCGCGAGATGCTCGACCGCTTCGGCTTCCTCTACACCTTCAAGTCCAGCACCGAGCAGTACGCCGGCGGCCACTTCGACGAGGGACTGGCCCGCATCATGCGCCGCTACGAGGAGGTGCGCGAGATCATCCTGCCCACCATCCGCGAGGAGAAGCGCGCCGCCTGGTCTCCCTTCTTCCCCGTCTGCGAACGGTGCGGCCGGATCAACGGCACCCGGGTGACGGGCCGCGACCCCGAAAGGCTGACCGTCTCGTACGTCTGCGAAGGGGACCAGGGAGGGGCGGTGGGGGACGAGCCGGCCGGAGACGAGGAGGCCGCGCCCGGGCGGTCCGGGTGCGGCCACCGAGCGGAGACCTCCATCCTCGGGGGCCGGGCCAAGGTCGGATGGAAGGTGGACTGGGCGCTGCGATGGTTCTCACTGGGCGTGCACTACGAGATGTACGGCAAGGACCTCATCGAGTCGGCTGCGCTGTCCACCAGGATCTGCCGCCTCATCGCGGGCAAGGACGGACCGCGGGGGCCGGTGCAGTCGTTCTACGAGATGTTCCTGGACGAGGAAGGGCGCAAGATCTCCAAGTCGGTGGGCCGCGGCCTCACCGTGGACAGCTGGCTGGCGTCGGCGCCGAAGGAGTCGCTGCTGCTGTTCATCTTCAAGGATCCGCGCAAGGCCAAGAAGCTCTCCTGGGACGTGGTGGTGCGATCCACCGACGAGTACCTGCAGCTTCTCCAGAGGGGCGCCGGGGCGGCCGGGGACGGGACGGGACGGACGGAGCTGGACTTCATCCAGCCGGACCGCGGCCGGCGGCCCAGGTACGACTACGCGGTGAGCTACTCCATGCTCATCGGGCTGATCACGGCCATCGGCGTCCCCTCTCCACAGGTGGTGAAGGACTACGTGCACCAGGACAGGGGGGCGCTCCCGGAAAGCGACGCCGCGCTGGAGGCCCTGGCCGCCTATGCCGCCGCTTACGTCAGGGAGCAGGTCCTGCCGCGGCGCGTGGAGCGCTCCCTCACCGCGGCGGAGGCCGCCCTGGCCAGGGAGCTGGCCGCCTTCCTGGACCGGGATCGGGAGCCCGAGGAGATCCAGACCAGGGCCTTCGATCTGGCGCGCAGGGCGGGGGTCGATCCCAAGGAGTTCTTCCGGATGCTCTACAACGTCCTCACCGGGCAGGATTCGGGCCCGCGGCTGGGGAGCTTCGTGAAGCTGATGGGCCAGGGCAAAGTGGCCGAGCGGCTGCGGGCCGCGGCGGCATGAACGCCCGGCTTCTCCTCCTCGGAGGGAGGACCGTGCCGGGGGCCTGATGGCGGCCGCCGGGCGCTCCGGCCGCCTCCGCGGCGGAAGCCTGCGCGCCTGGCTCCGGCTCGCCTCCGCCTGCCTCGTGCTGCTGGCGCTGATGCTGTCGGTTCTGCTCTTCGCGGTCACCTCCTGGATGGAGGGATCCGTCGTCAGCATGGCCGTTGCGCTGGAAGGGGACCGCATCGCCGGCGAGCTGCAGGCGGAGCTCCTCAACGAGATCCGCCTGGCCGACATCGTGGCCGTCCTGGGCTCGGACAGCCACGCGGCGCTCCTGGAGGAGAGCCGGCTGCGCATCGGCAGGCTGCTGACCGAGGCGCGCCGGCACGCCGGGACCGTCCCCGAGGCGGAGCTGCTCGGGCTGATCGAGCGGCAGGCCGCCGCCTACCTGAGGGAACGCGACGAGCTGGAGTCCCGGGGAGCCGACCTCTCGGCCGTGCTGTCCGCCGTCGCCCCCGAGCTGGAGTCGATCCTGGGGAGGGTGGAGGAGTTCCAGACACTCAACGCCGAGCAGGCGACCCGCGCACCCCGGCAGGCAGCCAGGCTGAATCGGGCCGCCAACGCCGCCAGCGTGGTCAGCTTCGGGCTGATGGCCCTGTCGCTGCTGGCCGTGGTGTCGCTGGCCGTGCGGCACGTGGAGCGGCCGCTGCGCAGCATGGTGCTGTCCATCGGCAACCTCAAGTCCGGCGCGGACGAGGAGCGGATCGCGGAGCGGGGGCCGCTCGAGGTGCGCCAGCTCGCCCGGGCCTTCAACGAGCTGTCGGCGGCGCTCCGGAAGGAGAAGCAGAACCACTTCACCGTCCTGGCGGGCGTGGTGCACGATCTCAAGAACCCCCTGGCCGGGCTCCAGATGCTGCTGGCGTCGCTGCCGCGCGAGCCGGAAGGGGCCCGAGGGGAGGCTGCGCGCCGCGTCCTGTCGCTGGTGGACGGGCAGATCCGTCAGATGCAGTCGATGACCTCGGACCTGTTGGAGACCGCGCGGGTCGAGGCCGGCCGCTTCGAGCTGAAGCGAAGCGAGGTCGATCTGCGATCCCTGCTGAGCGACGCCGCGGCGGTCGCCTCCGCCACCACCACGCGCCACCGCATCGAGCCGTCCTTCCCACAGGGGCCGGTGGTGGTCCACGGGGACGCCCGGCGGATCTCCCAGGTGGTGGGCAACCTGCTGCACAACGCCATCAAGTACTCGCCGAGGGGAGGTCCGGTGCGGCTGGAGCTCCGGACGGAAGGAAGGTCCGCCGTCGTCACCGTGGCCGACGCAGGGGTGGGCATCAAGCAGGAAGAGCTGCCGTTCCTGTTCACCCCGTTCTGGCGCTCGAGCGCCGTCGGGGCCGACATCGCCGGCACCGGCCTGGGGCTGTCCGTGGCCCGCCGGATCGTCCTGGCGCACGGCGGGACCATCGAGGCGGAATCGCGCGAAGGGGAAGGGAGCGCGTTCCGGATCGTGCTGCCGCTGGCCGCCGCCGGCGGGCCGCGGCCGGGCTGATCAGTCGGCGTCCTCCCGCGGGAGGGCCCGGGCGGCCGCCTCCAGGGCTCGCCGCGTCTGCTCGGCGGTGGGGCCCTTCTTGCCCGCGCGGTAGTCCAGGGCGGCTGGGGACTCGGGCTTGTGGCCCGGATCGTCGGCCACCTCGAAGAGGCGCAAGTCCTTGAGCTCGCCCCGCAGGTAGTCGCGCAGCCGCCCGATGACCTTCTTCTCGATCAGGCGGGCCGCCTCGCGGGTGATGCCGAACTGGTCGCCGATCTGCTGGAGGGTCAACGGATCCTCGGCCACCAGGCGCCGCTCCAGCGTGAAGCGCTCCTTGGCGTTGAGCCGCTCGGCGAAGCGCGCCAGCTTCTCGCGCAGGATCTCCCGCAGCTCCTCCTGAGCCACGGAGTCCTCCAGCGGCGGCCCTCCCACGGGCAGCGTCTCCCAGACGCGCCGCTCGGAGTCGGCCGCCACCGGGGCGTCCAGGGAGAGATCGCGCGACGAGAGCGCCCGGCTCACGTCGATGACGTCGGCCTCGGTGGTCTCGAAGGCCTCGGCCAGCAGCTTGGGGCCGGCGGTGATCCCTTCCCGTTCCAGGCGCTCCTTCTCCTTGCGGAGGTTGAAGAAGAGCTTCCGCCGGGCGTTGGTCGTGCCGACCTTCACGATGCTCCAGTGATCGAGCAGGTGCTTGAGGATGTAGGCGCGGATCCACCAGGCGGCGTAGGAGGAGAAGGGGACGCCGCGCAGGGGGTCGTACTTCTTGACCGCCTGCATCAGCCCGATGTTCCCCTCCTGCACCAGGTCCAGCAGGTTGAGGAAGGCCCTTCGGTACTCGAAGGCGATGCTGACGACGAGCCTCAGGTTCCCGGTCACCAGCCTGTAGGCGGCTTCCGGATCGCCGTACTCGCGGTAGCGCAGAGCCAGCTCGTGCTCCTCCTCGCGGGTCAGCCGGGGGTACTTCATGACCTGCTGGAGGTAGTGGCGGAAGGTGTCGCCGGTGGGGAGCGGCCCGGGAGGAGACGTCGCCGGCCTGCGTGCCGGGGCCTTCTCGACGACCGACGTCTCGACGCGTTTCTTCTTTGCCATCCGCACCTTAGATGACGTTCGCGTCATTGTAGCACAGGGCCTCGCCGCTTCCGCCGTGGCCGCGTTCCGCGTTGACACCCCGGGGGATCCGTGTAGAATGGGCGGGCTCAAAACACGGCAGCAGGTCCCGATGGCGCCCCGCAGGCCCTGTCACAGGGTCCTTGTGTTTTCACGGCTTTCGATCGTCGGTTTTCTCTTGACCTTGACACAAGCCCAGACAGCCACAATGTTTGCCACCGTCTTCAACACGGTACGGCCCTACCCGCGGGGCCGGATTTCGACCAACCTGCCAACTGGAGGATTCCGCGATGTGGGAAAGGAAAGAGGCCGATAAGGACCGGTTCGAGCCGCAGCCGGTCCGCAGCGAGGCGCCTCGGATGGCCGCAGCCCCTGTCCTTCACACCAAGAACGCTCACGCCAACATCGGCCAGTCCCTGTTCATCAAGGGGGAGGTGTCGGGCAGTGAGGATCTGACGGTGGACGGGCGGGTCGAGGGCCGCATCGACCTCAAGGATCACAACCTCACCATCGGGCCGAACGGCAGGGTCCATGCCGACGTGCACGCCAAGAACATCACCATCATCGGCGAGGTCACGGGCAACGTGGTGGCCGACGAGAAGGTCGATCTCACCGACAGCGGCCGCCTGGTGGGCGACATCCGCTCGCCGCGCATCGCCGTGTCCGACGGCGCCCAGTTCAAGGGGAGCGTGGACATGGTGCAGACGCGCAACGAGGCCTCCGAGCGCCGCGAGAGAAAGGAAAGCGCCGGCTCGGGCCACTCCGTGCAGGTGGCCCAGGCAGGCAAGGCGCTGCAGTAGAACGGGCGCGGGGGGATGCTCAGGCTCACCAGGGAGAGGCAGCCGATCGTGCAGGGAACGATGAGAAGGGAACCGCCGGGCGCCGGCTTCTCCAGCCAGTGCCTGGGCGAGTTCCTCCAGCGAGTCGGGCGGCTCGATCCGCACCCCGCGGTGCTGGACCTGGGCGTTCTCTGCGGCGACAACATCGCCTTTCTGGGGGGCCGCGGCTGCCGCGTGTCGGTGGAGAGTCTTCCCTCGCCCCGGCGGGCGGAGGCCCCGGCGCCCCTGGCCGCAGAGCACTCCCGGTCCAGGCCTTCACCGCCGCGCTCCGCTTCGGGTCCGATGGTCGGGCCGGGACTGAGGGACCGGCCCGCGCCCCAGCCCGGCCCCGGCAACCGGCAGCAGCCGGCCGCGGCGGTGCAGGAGAGGAAGCCCGCCGCGCCGGAGCAGGGAGCGGAGCGGGCGGTCCCCTCTCCGGTGCCGCCGGTGACTCCGCCGCTGAGCTACCCGCCGGGGAGCTTCTCCGGCATCCTGGCCTGGGACGCCATCTCCAGGATGCCGTCGCGCGAAGCGATCGGCTTCGTGGAGTCGCTGCGCAAGCTGCTCGACGAGGGCGGGGTGATCCTGGCCTACTTCCCCGGCCCTCCCGGACACCAGGGAGGATCGGCCGGGCGATACCGCATCATGGGGGTGGACAAGGTCGCCCTGGAGCCGGCCGCCGAGCGCCACGTGCACTCGCCGGCCTATCAGAACCGGGAGATCTACGCTCTGTTCTCGCGGTTCGAGGTGATCCGGCTCTCCCACCTCAAGTCGGGGACGAGGGAAGTGCTCGTCGCCAAGTCGAGGCGCTCCGCGCGGGACTGAGGTCCCGGCGGGGCGTCCCTCGTCTCCGGACGATCATCCTCCCGCGGGCGCTTCGAGCTCCGCGATCGAGCGATCGATGGCCTCGATCTGCCCAGGATCGGGCTCCAGCCCCCTCCACTTCCTGAAGGCCTCCAGGGCCTCGGACGGGCGGCCGAGCTGAAGGCACAACCCGGCGATGTTGCGCAGCGACTCGATGTCGCCGTCCAGCGCCCGGTCCAGATCCCTCCACGTGGCCACCGCCTCCTGGTGCCGGCCCAGGTCGTTGAGGGCGTAGCCGAGCAGCCGCCGCGAGCCGTTGTCCTGCCGGTTCCAGCGCAGGGCGGCCCGCAGATGGGAGGCCGCCCCTTCCAGCTCGCGCCTCCGGATGAGCTGCTCGGCCTGACCGCGGTTGAACGACGCCAGCGAGTCGGCCAGGGCGACGGCCGAGCGGAACTGCGCCAGAGCCTCGTCCTTCTGTCCCAGAGCCAGGTGCGCGTGCGCCAGCGCGCTGGCCGCTTCCAGGCTGGTCTCCGTGGTGCGGGCCGCCCGAGGGAAGAGATCGAAATAGAGCTTGAGATTCCGGACCGCTCCCGCGCTGTCCCCCCGGGCCGCCAGAAGCCGGCCCCGCTGCAGGTGCAGGAGTGGCGAGACGCGCGGGTCGTGACCGGCTTCGGTCCCCGAGCAGCCCCGCTCGGGCTCCACATCCTCCAGCGCCCGGCCGGCGCCGTCGAGGTCGCCCCCCATCAGGAGGGCTCTGGCCAGCTCCACCGCGCACGACGGGTCGGCCGCCGCGGGGGCCAGCACGGCCGCGGCGCCGGCGTGGTCGCCGGATGCGAGGCGCAGCCCGGCCAGACCCAGCGCCGCGCGCGGCTCGGAGGAGGCGTGCGCGAGGGCCTCCGACCAGGCCCGGCCGGCCTCGACCGCCCGGCCACGCTTCTGCAGCAGCTCGCCGCGCGCCGCCAGCAGGGCCGCCCGGCCGGCGGGGTCGAGGGCAGGCCGGGCCTCCACTTCGCCGAGGAGCCTCTCCGCGCGGTCAAGCAGGCCCATCCGGACGAGGCGGGAGGCGAGGGCGGAGAGGGTCTGTACGGCCCCGCCGCCGGCGCTCTCCGCTCCCCAGGCCGCCTGTGCGGCCAGGGCGTCGGCGACGGCCGCCAGCTCGGCGTCGTTGGCCTGGTGGTCCTCGCGGTAAAGACTGCGGGCCGCGGCGAACTCCACGAAGCCGTTGTCGTCCGTGTTCACAGGCCCCGGTCCGGAGCCGACGTACCGGTCCACGCCGCCGGTGCCGAGGCGGAAACGGGCCAGCAGGTCCACCACGTCGTGCACCTTGACGCGGGCCAGATCGGCGGCCACCTCCGGCCGGCGCATCCTCTCCTGCAGAGACGGGACGTCGAACCGCAGCGGCCCGTCGCTTCCCAGGACCAGGAGATCGCCGGGGGAGCCCTTGAACACCAGCCGGCTGGGAAAGACCTCGGCGTAGGTGCGCAGCACCGCCTTGAGGGCGTCCGGGTCCATCCCGTAGAGCTGGACCCACTGGCAGAGGATCCCTCCCGGCTGGAGCCGACTCCTGGCCAGCTCGAAGAACTCGCGGGTGAACAGCTTGGAGGGGCCTGCCAGCCACGGGTTGGAGGGCTCGGAGATGATGACATCGTAACGGGCCGGCGAGACCAGCAGCTCGTTGCGCGCGTCGTCGATCCGCAGTGTGGTCCTGGGATCGGCCAGGGGACGGCCGTTGATCTCCTCGAAGAACGTCTGCGCCTCGATCATCGAGGGCTCGATCTCGGCGATGGTCAGGTGCTCGATCGGATGGGTGAGCACCGAGCCGGCGCTCACCCCGCTGGCCAGGCCGATCAGGAAGACCGAACGGGGAGCGGGGTGGGCCAGCATCGGGAGCTGCCCTGCCAGCACCTGCGTGTCCATGTCGCCGGTGGAGGAGGCGTCCACCTTGCCGTTGACGGTCAGCACCAGGTTGGGGCGCCCCTCGTAGCGCTCGGGCCTCCGCTCGACCGACACCGTGGTGGTCGGTCCGTCCCGGTAGTACAAGAGCGGCTGCTTGCGGTAGAAGTCCCGGAACCGGCTCCTGCTGGTGAACTGCTCGAGGTACCTCGGCGCGTACTGATAGACGCCGCTGGTCATGGCCGTGGCGTTCCACGCGGGGGCGCCGGCCAGGAGGAAGGGGACGACGGCGGCCAGCGCTCCGGCCATCGAGAAGCGCAGCGCGGGCCTGGCCGCCGTGCCGAAGGCCAGGAGCATGGCCGCCGCGGCCAGGTTGATCAGGCAGCCGATGAGAAGCGTCCCCTGCAGCCCCGCCGAGGGGATGAAGCGGAAGCCTGCCGCCACCGCCCCGGCGATGGCGCCCACCGTGTTGGCCGCGTACAGCGCCCCCACCCTGGAGGCGACAGGCCGGCCCCCGATCAGCGCCGCGCGGGCGGCCAGAGGGAAGGCGGCGCCGAGGAGGATGGTGGGAGGGAGCATCACCAGCGCGGCGAGCGCGAACCGGCCGGCGTGGAAGAGCCAGGTCGGCCCGCCGGTCCTCCGGTACAGATCGAGAAACGAGTAAGGGAGCTCGGGGAAGAGGTGGACGCCGAGCCAGGCGGCCAGCCCCACGCCGATCTCCACCAGGGCGAACGCCGTCAGCGGCGCCCTGATCGAGGCCAGCCTGCGGGTGGCCAGGGCGCTCCCCAGCGCCAGTCCGGCCAGAAAGGTGGTCAGCATGATGCTGAAGGCCTGGGTCGAGGAGCCGAGCACCAGCGACAGGATGCGCGTCCAGACCACTTCCAGGATCAGCGCGCCGGCTCCGGATGCGGCCAGGGCCACCATCAGCACCGCCAGCCTCCCCTCGGTCAGAGGGGGCGCGTCCCCCGCGCAGGCCGCGGCGGCGGGGGTGGAGCCGCGAGCCGGAGCCGTCCGCTCCCCCTCCGCGGCCTCCTGCCCGGCGCGCCACAGCCTGAGAGCGGCCACGGCCGCCGCCAGGTTCGCGGCGGCCGCCACCAGGGCCGACCGGAACATCCCCAGCGC
>DATEEA010000128.1:0-11376 GCA_035281445.1 Candidatus Polarisedimenticolia bacterium | reverse complement strand
CTCAGGACGAGTCCCCGCAGGAGGTGGCCGCCGCCTGCGCCGCCGCGGCCGGGGCCATGGGGGGCGGCGGAGGCGACTACCTCTCCTTGAAGGCGCCGGCCCTGGACTTCGATCTCCGGCTCGTGCGGACCGTGGCCGAGGCCGCCCGGCGCCGCGGCACGGGGCTGCACTTCGACTCGCACGGACCCGAGCAGGCCGACGCGACCTTCGCGCTGCTGGCCGCGGCGGCCCGGACCGGACTGCGCATCGGGTGCACGCTCCCCTCGCGATGGCGGCGCAGCGCCGCGGACGCCGAGGCCGCCCTGGCCATGGGCGTGCCGGTGCGACTGGTGAAAGGACAATGGCCCGACCCCTCGCACCGCGGCGATCCTCGGCGTGGCTACCTCGACCTGGCGGACCGCCTCGCCGGCCGCGCCCCCCGCGTCTTCGTGGCCACGCACGACGAGGCGCTGGGCCGGGAGGCCCTCCGCAGGCTGCGGGAGGCAGGCACCCCCTGCACGCTCGAGTTGCTTTATGGCCTGCCGGCGCGCGCCTGCCGGCGGGCCGCCCGCCGGGCCGGAGTGGGAGTGCGGGTCTACGTTCCCTTCGGACGCGGATGGCTCCCCTACGCCGCGGCCCAGGCGGCGAGCCGCCCCTGGATCCTCTGGTGGCTGGCGCGCGACCTGGTGAGGGGAGCGCTGCCCCGGCGGGCCGGAGCCGGCTGAACGGACCGGACGCCCGGCCGGCCCGCTCTGGCGGGCCGGCCGGGATCGTCCGGAGCGAGGTGCGTCAGGGAGCGCAGGCCCCCTGGCCCGGCACCTCCGGCTTGCCCGCCGCCTCGGTGCCGTAGGCACGGGCCACGCCGTCGTTGTACTCCACCAGATAGAAGAACGCCCCGCCCGCCTGCGGCCGCTCGGGATCCTCGCGGCCGGCGGTGGAGTTGACCGGCGTGGCGGCGTCGAGGCAGCGGACCGGACCGAGGTCGAAGTGGCTCCCCGCGTCCTGGACGTTGCCGATGCCGCCCCGTATCACGTTGTAGTGCAGCGCGCCGGTCACCGCAGGCCACTCCAGGAGCGTCCCGGCCGCCGTCTCGCGCAGAGCGATCTGCAGCGGGTCGGTCAGCCCGTTCTGGGAGTGCGGCACGGTGACCGCCGACGAGGCGCTCGACACGTTGCCCGCCTCGTCCACCGCGGAGTACACGGCGGTGTAGACGCGGCCGTCCCCGCTCCCCTGGCGCTCGGCCCTGAGGACGAAGGACGGATCGGCGGTGCCCGCCTCCGCGTCCTGGATGTCCCCGGTGGTGTGGCCGTCGCCGCCTCCCGCGGCGTCATCGGGCTCGTCGCTGGTGACGGACACCAGCGTCACGGACGCCTGCCCGCACAGGTCCATGGCCGAGATCCCGGCCTGGACCTCGAACAGGGCGTGGTTCGGCGGCCACAAGGCCGGAGGGGACAGGACCACGATGAGCTGGGGCGGTGTGGTGTCCTGCACCAGCACGGTGACCGGCGCGGTGGAGACGGCGTCGTGCGTGTCGGTCACCCGCAGCGTCAGGTCGTGCGATCCCAGCGCCAGCGGCACGGAGGTGGCCGCGTCGGTGGACAGCAGCGTCTGGCCAGGCAGGCCGAAGTCCTCGAACCACTCGAACGACACGATGTCGTCGTTGGTCCCCGGGGTGGAATCCTCGTCGGTGGACCCGGAGCCGTCCAGGTGCACGATGGCGCCCGCGGGCGAGGTGCACTCCACCGGACTGCCGGCCAGGGCCACGGCCGTGGGCGGCCGGTTGGTGGAAGGAGCGACCGAGAAGACCCGCGACACGTTGGGGAAGACCGCCCCGGTGTTGGCCACCGTGACGTTCACGTCCCTGGCCGAGGTGGCCCCGGTGTCGTCGATCTTGACGTTGCAGCGCAGCTCCTGGGGGCTGACGAAGGTGACCGCGTTCACGGTGATGCCCGGACCCAGGTCCACGGTTGCCCCGTCCACGAAACCGGTCCCGTGGATGACCACGTCCGCCCGCTCCCCCTCCTCGCGCGACGCCGGCGAGGCGGAGGTGATCATCACCGGTGGATCCTCCTCCGTGACCAGGTCGTACAGGACGTCGGCGGTGAGGGTCCCCCACGAGCCTCCGCCGTTCTGCGTGAGCAGCGTCCTGCCGATGCGAGCCTGGTTCGCCAGCGTGCGCGCCACCAGCACGAACGAACCTTGCGTCAGCAGGGTCGTGCCCGGCGGTGAGGGGGGCTGGTTCAGGACCACCCAGACGTCCCTCGGCTCGTTGACGGTCACGTTCCACTGGTCCCGCACGTCGATGATGTCTCCGCCCGAGGTCGCGCCGCCGGCGCCGCCGGTGATCACCCGTCCGGCGGAGGCCACCACCGGATCCCCGAGCGCGGGCAGAGCCGGGTTGAGAGGGCTGGTGAAAACCAGCCGGTTCACCATGGGCAGGAGGTTGCGCCCGGCCCTTCCCCACAGCCCCTCGGCCACGTTGTAGGGAGGCGCCGGCAGGAGCGCCGCCGGGAAGCGCACCGCGTAGAAGTCGTCGCTTCCGCCGTTGAGCAGGAAGGCCGTCACCCGGTCGCTCCCCTGCAGCGCGTCGTTGGGCAGCGTCGCCCGGGAGGTGGGGTTGCGCCGGTCGGCCGGCGTCTGGCCGTTGACCGGCTCGATGTTGATGGCCACGTCGATCCCCGAGGTCGTCTGGCCCGCCTGCACCGTCACCAGGGACGCCACGTCGGAGTTGTCCTCCGCCGTCCCCGGAGAGATGCCGTCGCCGCCGTGTCCGGACTCGCCCAGGTCGTAGAACTCGGTCAGTGCGGGGATGAAGCCCAGCCAGCCTCCGACCTGCCCGGCCGGGCCGGTGTTGCCGTTGGAGACGTTGGAGTTGCCGATGGTGGTGTTGTACCGGTTGAGCAGCCGGGTGGTGAGGAACTCCGAGTTGTCGAAGTACTCCACGTAGACGTAGTACGGGCCGGGAGGCAGGCCGTCGATCCGGTAGCTGCCCGCTCCGCCGGCGCTGAAGCCGGGCCCTTCCGGCCCCAGGGCGCCGGGGTCCTGGAACCGCGACAGCGAGAACCGCCCGGCCACGCCGAGCATCGTGACCGGGTCCACCGCCACCACGTGCACGCCGTCGGCGCGGACGCCGTTGAGCGTGATCGTCCCTTCGATGGCGCCGAGCTGGGAGACGAACCCGGGCTCGGGGTAGTAGCGGGAGGCCGAGCCGATGTCGCTCACCCGCAGGACGCGCTGGCCCAGCCCGTCGCTGGCCGGCTCGTCGTCCACGAAGGGGAACATGGTGGTGTGCGACAGCGGATCGTGAGCCAGGCCGATGAAGTGTCCCTGCTCGTGCGTGGCCACCGCCTGGATGTCCAGCGACCCGGGCGGGGTGTGGTTGGTGGAGAACGACGCCTCCCGCGACCCGAAGGTGTTGTAGCGGATGTCGGCGTCGATGATCGTCCCCGCCGGGTAGGTCCCCACCGGGAAGCAGAACAGGCCCGCGATGAGCCCCTGCCCGGGCGGGCACGGGGCCCCCTCGACCACCGTCTGCGCCACGGTGAGCGCCGCGGACGGGGTGCTGGCCACGAAGCCCAGGTTGGAGGCGAGCACCCCCTGATCGCAGAACGTGACCACGTTCACGCCGTCGGCGCCCACGTTCCGTACGGCCGTCGTTCCGGCGTAGGCGAAGGAGACCTTCGATGTGGCGATGTTCTGCCACGCGTCGAAGGCGGCCTGGTGGGCCGGCTGCAAGGCCGCCGGGGGGGCGTTGGCGCTGATGTAGTTGCAGATGGCGGGGATGGTGGCCGGGTCGTGATAGGACCAGGGGATCGGCAGCAGGCTGTCGTGCCACACGCGGTTGCCGATGGCCGTGCCGGCCAGCGTGATCACTTCCAGGTTGGCGGCGGCGCGGGGCGGCGGCGCGGGGAGCGCGAACAGCAGGGCCGCCAGGACCGGAAGCAGCCCGAGTCGCCGGAGGGAAGGCCTGCTCATGGGTTCTGTCCCTCCTCCACCGTGGCCGGGGTCTCGGCGACCGGCGACCAGGCGGGGCCGGGCACGGTCTGCCCGGTGGTCATGCGCCGCACCTCGTCCAGGAGCGAGCTGAGGCGGGCCCGCAGCGGAGAGGGACGGACCGGAACCAGCAGCGTGCCGCTCGCCTCGACGAAGTCCACGCCGACGGGGACTTCGGACATCGCGAACTTCACGCCCGAGGCCTCCTCCACCTCCACGCGCATGACCCCCTGGGAAAAGCCGGCCAGGTTGTTCTTCCCGTCGGGCCTCAGGGAGGCGAACAGAACCACCTCTTCGCCCGTCTCGAAGATGGGGGTCCCCTCCTCGCGCATCTCCAGCGGATCGATCCGGCCGCCGAAGAGCGTGACCGTCAGCGTGGCGGGACCGTCCCCCTTGGCCTGATCGAGCACCTCGAAGGTGGTGTCGGTGTGGATCTGCGTGCGGCTCTCGTTCCAGTAGACCGTCTGATCCAGGACGCGGGCATGGACGACGCGATCGGCCAGCGACACCAGCTCGGGCAGGTCCATCTTGCGCAGCGTGGTGGCGTCGGCCCGGCCCGAGATCGCCAGGAGGACCAGCGGCGCCAACCCCGCGGCGAGGATCGCCCCCGGCGTCCGGGGCTTCCGGGCGTGCGGCATGGGTGTACCTCGTCGATGAAAGAAGTGTCGATCCGCCGCAGCGCGCGCAGCGCGCTCCGGCGTGGAAGGGGACCGGCGATCGGTATCACGGTTCCGCGGACAGGGTCAAGGGAAATCGGGGCGGGCGGCCTCCATCTGCTCGAAATCCGAGTACTCGTACAGGTTCCTTCGCCGCAGCGGCACGCCCATCACGCGGGAGTCGGTGCGCACCTCCAGCCGCCGCGGGAGCCAGTGCGCCCCGCCCGCCACCGGCGCCGACTCCAGCTTCAGATCCAGATGCTGCACCCTGGCCAGTCCCAGGGCCAGCGGGACGGGCCGCACCGACCGGGCCGCGGCGCGGACGATGTGCAGCCCTTCCTCGCTGATCCAGAGAGTCCCGCCCATGACCTCGGCGAACCGTTCCGCCAGCGACGAGGCCTCCCCGCGGACGCCGGGAGCGAACTCCAGCCGATGGCAGGCCCTGCCCCCCGCCTCCTCCATGCCCGCGTGCCTGTAGGACGACATGCGCAGCAGGTAGCCGAGCGAGTAGCCGCCCTGATCGTCGTCCCCTTCCCCGCGCATCATCCGCGCGTAGCGGCGCGCGAACCGCCCGTCGGCGGCATGGGCCTCGATGTCCCGGGGAGACGGCGCGCGGCCGTCGATCCGCACCAACCGCTCGAGGAACCCTCCGTCCGAGGGCGTGACCACCGCCTCCAGCGTGGCCGCCTCCCGCACCCTTCCGTCCGCCCCGAGCTTCTCCCTGACTTCGGTGCGGCGGAAGCGGTGCCGGCCCCAGGCCAGCATGTCCGCCTCCTGCACTGTCCTGGCCTCCTCCAGGAGCCGGGCCAGGGTCTCGCCTCGCAGGTCCGGCCGCGGACCGGCCGGCCCGGCCGACGCGGCCGCCCAGGCCAGCAGGGCCGCCGCCGATCCCGCCACCAGCCGCGTGGACGACCAGGCGTGTCTCATGAGGGCGGCATTCTACGGCACCGCCGAGGCGGCGGCCGGCGAACCCGCCCCGATGCTAGGATCCGCGAACCATTTTTCGAGGAGGCTGCATGAGAACCTGTCTGGTCGCCCGCGCCATCCTTCCCATCGCCCTGTCCGCCCTGTCCGGCGCCGCCGCGGCCGAGTGGCCGCAATGGCGGGGAGAGAACCGTGACGGCCGCTCGCCGGAGACCGGCCTGGTCTCCTCCTGGCCCGCCGACGGCCCCCCCAAGGCCTGGTCCGCCGGCGGGTTCGGAACCGGGTTCTCCAGCCTCTCCGTGGCCGGCGGCCGCATCTTCACGCTGGGGGACCTCCCCGACGGACAGCACCTGATCGCGGCCAAGGAGAGCGACGGCTCCATCCTGTGGAAGGTCCGGGTCGGCCCCATCCACGAGGACGAGTTCCCGGGCCCGCGATCCACTCCCACCGTGGCCGGCGGCCGGGTGTTCGCGCTGGGCACCGAAGGGGACCTCGTCTGCGTGCAGGCCTCCGACGGCAAGGAGCTGTGGCGCAAGAACATCCTCTCCTCCGGATCGCAGCGCCTGCGGTGGAAGATCAGCGAGTCCCCGCTGGTGGACGGCGACCGCGTGATCGTGACCCCCGGCTCCCCCGGCGCGCTCATGCTCGCCCTGGACGCCGCGACGGGCAAGGAGATCTGGGCCACGAAGGCCTCCCGGTCGCTCGGCTCGAAAGGCGACGATGGTCCCGGCTACTCCTCGGCAGTGATCTCCCAGGGGGGCGGAGTCAAGCAGTACGTGCAGATCATCGGCCGCGGCGCCATCGGAGTGGAGGCGGCCACGGGCAAGCTGCTGTGGAACTACAACAAGGTGGCCAACGACGTCGCCAACATCCCCACGCCGCTGGTCAGCGGCGACTTCGTCTTCGTCTCCACCGGATACCAGACCGGCGCCGCGCTGCTCCAGATCTCCTCATCAGGTTCGGGCGTCACCGCCGCCGAACGGTACTTCCTCCCCCACACCGTCTTCCAGAACCATCACGGCAACATGATCCTGGACCAAGGGGTCATCTACGCGGGCCACGGGCACAACCGCGGCAACCCGATAGCCATCCAGATGGAGAGCGGCAAGGTTTTGTGGGGCCCCGCTGACAACTCCGGATCAGGGTCCGCGGCCGTGGCCTGGGCCGACGGGAAGCTGTACCTGCGCTACCAGAACGGACGGATGGTGATGGCGGAGGCGGCGCCGGGTGGATACAAGGAGCTGGGGGCGTTCACCATTCCGGATGTGCAGAGGCATAGCTGGTCGCACCCCGTCATCTCCGGCGGGGTCCTTTATCTGCGGGAGCAGGACCAGATCCACGCCTACCCCCAGCGCGGAGCGCAGGGCGCACCGGCCAGGTGAGCGGCGGGCGGCCTGCCGCCGCCCGGTCCGGGCGACTTTTCCGCTGTCCGGGGGTAACCGTCCGAGGCGCTCCGGCGTTATAGAGGCGGAGCGGACGCGGGTGACGTCCCTGTCCCGCGCTTCCGGCCTTCCGGAGGAGCCCTCATGAAGAAACCCCTTGTGATCGGCGCGCTCGCCCTGGCGGCCGCCTCCCTCGCCGTCTACGTCGTCTATCCCAAGGACGAGCCTGGCCCCGCCGCCGGCCTGAAGACCGCCGCGGTGACGCGGGAGAACCTGGCCCGCGTGGTCCTGGCCACGGGGAAGATCGAGCCTCTCACCAAGGTGGAGCTCAAGTCCCGTGCCAGCGGCGTGGTGGAGAGGCTGGTGGTCGACGTGGCGGACCTGGTCGAGCCGGGCCAGGTGGTGGCGGAGCTGGACAAGTCCATCCTCGAAGCGAGGGTGCGGGAGGCGCGGGGGTCGTTCGAGGCGGCCCGCGCGGAGCTGGAGAAGGCGGAGATCGAAGCGGAGCCGACGGAGTTCGAGTACGCGCGCAAGGACCTGGAGCGGACCAAGGAGCTGTTCGCCCAGCAGCTCGTCTCCAACGCCGACATGGACGAGTCGGAGAAGAACTTCCGGCTGTCCAGCAGCCGCCACCAGGCGGCCCGCTCCCGCCTGGCGGTGGCCCGGGCCCAGCTCATCCGCGCCCAGGCCGAGCTGGACCGGGCCGAGGAAGAGCTGAGGAACTCGCGCATCGTCTCCCCGGTGGCGGGGATCGTGCTGAGCCGCGACGTGGAGGTGGGCAACGCCGTGGCGTCGGTGGTGTCGGCGGCCTCGGGAGGCACCCAGATCATGACCATCGCCGATGTCAGCCGGATGCACGTGACGGGAGAGGTGCCGGAGAGCGACGTGGGCAGGATCGAGGTGGGGATGCCCGCCCGGATCGGCGTGGAGTCGTTCCGGGACCAGACCTTCTCCGGCCGCGTCAGCCGGATCGCGCCGCTGGGCAGGGAGCGGGACAACATCACTTCGTTCCAGGTCGAGGTGATCATCGAGAACGACACGCGGCTGCTGCGCACGGGCATGACGGCCAACGCCGAGATCATCCTGGAGGAGCATGAAGGGACCCTGGTGATCCCCGAAGCGGCGATCGTGTACGGGGAGTCGGGCGAGACGTCCGTGGAGGTGCCCGATCCGGAGTCCGAGACGGGCCGCAAGAAGGTGGCCATCAAGACCGGCATCAGCAACGGAGTCCGCACCGAGGTCCTGGAAGGGTTGTCCGAGAAGGACCTGGTGGTCACCCGCTAGCGGGGGCTCGATCCGATGGATCTTCGCGATGCGTGCAGGCAGAGCCTGGAGGATCTCCGGCAGAACAGGCTGCGCTCGGCCCTCACCATGTTCGGCATCGCCTGGGGGATCGCCTCGGTGGTCTTCCTGGTGGCCCTGGTGACCGGCTTCGCGGACGGTTCGCGCAGAGGGATGGAGACGCTGGGGCGCGACCTGATGATCTTCTGGGGAGGCCGCACCGGCCTGGCCAGCGGCGCGGCCAAGGCGGGCAAGCCGATCCTGCTGCGCTACGACGAGCTGCCGGCCCTGGCGCGGCACCCCGAGATCCGCAGCCTGAGTCCGGAGGTGGTGCTGTGGGGAGCGAGGCTGGGGAGGCGGGACCAGTCCACCCAGGCCCGGGTGCACGGAGTGTCGCCGGAGTTCGCCGAGATCCGCTCGCTCACGGTGGAGGCAGGCCGTTTCGTGAACCGGCGCGACGTGGAGGAAGAGCGCCTGGTGGCGGTCCTCGGCTCGGAGGTGAGGCGCCGTCTGTTCGGCTCGCGCCGGGCCGTCGGCGAGCGGATCACCATCCAGGGGACGCCCTTCGACGTCATCGGGGCCATGCCGGTGAAGGAGCAGAACTCCATGTACTACGGCCCGGACAACGAGATGGTGCTGATCCCCTGGACCGTCGCCCGCCGCACCCTGGGCAAGAGGTATCTGGACAACATCGTCCTGCAGCCTGCGGACATCGGCCGCTACGAGCAGACCCGGCGGGCGGTGAGGCAGACCATCGGCTCGGCCCTGGGATTCAACCCGGACGACCCGCAGGCGGTGCCCTGCTGGGACACGGTGGAGAGCGCCGCCGACGCCAGGTCCCTCTACCTGGCCATCCAGGTCCTGATGGGGTCCATCGGAGGCATCACGCTGGGGATAGGAGGCCTGGGCGTGATGAACATCATGCTGGTGGCCCTGAGCGAACGGGTGCGGGAGATCGGTCTGAGGAAGGCTCTCGGCGCCACGCGCCGATCGATCCTGGCTCAGTTCCTGGCGGAGGCGGTGGTCCTGTGCGGGATCAGCGGGGCCGGCGGGCTCGTGCTGGGATGGCTCCTCTGCTTCACGACCACGGTCGCCGGGCTCCCCGAGGGCTTCAACCCCCCCATCATCTCCGCGGGCGCCATCGTCGCGGCCACGCTGGTGCTGGCGGTGGTGGCCCTGGCCTCCGCGCTCTATCCCGCCCTGCGGGCGGCGCGGCTGGACCCGGTCACCGCGCTGCGGTACGAGTGAGCCCGCCATGGTGGCGAAGGACGCGCTGGCCGACCTGGGACGCAACTGGCTCCGCAGCGGACTGACCCTCTTCGGCATCCTGTGGGGGATCGCTTCGTTCGTGGTGCTGTCCGGCCTGGGCCGCGGCTTCCAGTCCTCCCAGCAGAGCCGCTTCCAGGCCTTCGGGGTGGACATGGTGGTGGTCTGGCCCGGACAGACCGGCGCGCAGGCCGGCGGCCGGCGGGCGGGCGAGCCGATCCGGCTCACCGAGGCGGACACGGCGGCGCTGGCGTCGGCCGCGCGCCTGGTGCGCCGCGTCAGCCCCGAGGTGATCAGCTGGGGAGTGAACTACCAGCACGGGCCACGCTCCTTCAGCGGCGAGGTGCACGGCGTGATGCCGGAGTACGGCGCCATCCGCAACATGGTGCTCCGCCGCGGCCGCTTCATCACCCAGGCCGACGTGGACGAGGCGCGCCGGGTGGTGGTGATCGGAGGCGAGATCGGCAGCAGCCTCTTCTCCGAGAGGACCCCGCTGGGCCAGAGGGTCAGGATCCGCGGCGCGGAGTTCACCGTGGTGGGGGAGGTGGAGATGAAGAACCAGTCCTCGGCCTACAGCGGACGCGACAACAAGAAGGGGTTCATCCCCTTCACCACGGCGCGCGCCCTTCTGTCGCGCCGGTGGCTCAACAACCTGGTCTTCCAGCCCATCTCGGCCGACAAGCACGAGGAGGCGATCCAGGAGGTGCGCTCGATCCTGGCCCGGCGCCACGGCTTCGACAAGGACGATCGGGACGCTCTGCACGTGTGGGACACGGTGGAGAGCTTCCGCAACATCACCAACCTCTTCCTGGCCATCAAGGTCCTGCTGGCGGTGGTGGGGGCCACCACGCTCAGCGTGGGAGGGGTGGGGGTGGTCAACATCATGCTGGTGGCGGTCCGGCAGCGGGTCAACGAGATCGGGGTCAGGCGCGCCGTCGGCGCCCGGCGCAGGGACATCTTCGTGCAGTTCTTCGTGGAGTCGCTGATCATCTCGCTGGCCGGCGGAGCGGCCGGGGTGCTGACCGGGGTGGGGCTCTGCCGCTTCATCGCCGGCCTGTCGCTCCCGGAGGGGTTCTCGCCCCCGGAGGTGACCGGCGGGATCCTGATGGGAGCCGCGGCCGTCCTGGCGGGCGTGGCGGTTCTGGCCGGGATCATCCCGGCCCTGCGCGCGGCGTCCACCATGCCCCTGGCGGCGCTGCGCGAGAGCGCCGCCACCGTGGCCTGAGGCTGTCCCCGGCCGCGAGCCCGTGGAGCGCGCCCGTCAGGCGCCGGCGGCTCCGGCGTCGGCCTCCTCCCGCGGAGGGGTGAACGGCGTGAGGGGGAGGCCGCCGCACTCGGCGCAGTCTCCGAAGACCAGCGTGTACTGGGTCTCGCAGCGCGGGCACCATGCGCGCACGGCCGGCTCCTCCGGCTCGGGGGAGGCGACGAGCCGCTCGGGCGAGCCGCCGCGCGCCCGCAGCGCCGTCTCCATCGCCCGCAGCATCGCCGCGCGGTGCCAGGCGGCCGCCTCCGCGGCCTCCGGCGGACCGCCCGGAGCCCCGGGATGGAAGGGGTGGCGCGCGTCGCGCAGGGCGCGCCGGGCGAAGACGGCCGCGTCATCCGCCGGCAAGATGGCCAGTGCCGCGGCCAGCGGGTGCGTCCCCCAGAGCAGGTCCAGCCAGAGGAAGTCCACCGCCCGCGCCATGGCCGGCGGGGAGAGGATCATCCCGACCAGAGCCGACAGCCGCTCCGCCGTCCCGCCCGGATAGAGCCGCCGGTGCGCCCGGTGGAAGGCCAGCCCGGCCGCGGCCATCAGCACCGCCAGGGACGCCAGCAGCCAGACCCACGTCGAGGCCGGTCCGTGGCGCCACAGCGTCACGGGGGTGGCCGCGAACAGGTGCAGCAGGATGAGGTGT
>DATEEA010000127.1:0-11350 GCA_035281445.1 Candidatus Polarisedimenticolia bacterium | reverse complement strand
CCCCCTGGAGCCGGCCTGCCCCTGGCGCCCCTGGGGATAGCCCTCCGCGCCGCGCCGGCCGCCGTTGCCATAGCCTCCCCTGTGCCCGGGGCCGCCCGGGGCCCGGTGGCCGGGACCGCCCCCTCGGGGGCGCTCGCGGTGCGCGGGAGGCGGCGTGAGCCCTTGCTGGACCGGGGGCCCGGAGGAGGGGCCGCCCTGCTGCCCTTGCGGGCGGTTCACCTCGGTGGTGCGCCTGCCGGTGAGGGAGGCGTCCTGCTCATCTGTCCGGTTCGGCTGTCGATGGCTTGCCACAGTTCCCTCTTGCCTTCCCCAGTCTCACTGGAGAACGGAATGATGTTGTCCCGCCCCATGAGACGCCGGCTGCGCTCCAGCGAGCGGTGCCGCTCCTGACGGGAGAGTTTGTCCATCTTGGTGCTCACGACCTGCAGGGGCAGGTCGCGCGATCGGATCCATTCGTTCATCCCCCGGTCGAGCTCGGTCGGGTCGTGCCGGGCGTCCACGATCAGGACGGCCAGAGCCAGCGGACGCGCGGACTCCAGATACGTCTCGATGATCGAGGCCAGCTCCGCCCGGACCCTCGCCGGCGCCCGCGCGTATCCGTATCCCGGCAGATCGACGAGGAGGATCTCGGCGTTGATGCTGTAGAAGTGAGCCTGCTGCGTGCGACCGGGCGTCCGGCTGACGCGGGCCAGCCGCCTGCCGACGAGCGTGTTCAGCAGGCTGGACTTCCCGACGTTCGACCTTCCCAGGAAGGCGACCTCGGGCAGGCCTCCGCGCGGGAAGCCGGCGGCGCGGCTCGCGCCGGTCACGAAACGGCAATCGCTAATCTTCAATGGACGGCTGGGGGAGCGGTCAGTGGGCCATGGGCCGATCGGACCCCTCTTCGGGCGCCTGGCCGATCGCCTTCTCCTGGAACTCCTCCTTGCCCGTCGCCGGCGCGGGCTGCCGCGCCAGGGCGATCTTCAGAACGTCGTCCATCGTGTCGACGAGCTTGAAGTCCAGCTCGCTCTGGACCTCGGGCGGCACGTCGGCAAGATCCTTCTCGTTGTCCCTCGGGATGATGATGGTGCGGATGCCGAAGCGATGGGCCGCGAGGACCTTCTCCTTGAGTCCTCCGATGGGGAGCACCTTGCCCCGCAGCGTGATCTCGCCGGTCATGGCCACGTCGCCGCGCGCGGGGATGCGCGTCAGCAGCGACACGAGGGCGGTGGTCATGGTGATGCCGGCCGAAGGGCCGTCCTTGGGGATCGCCCCTTCCGGGATGTGGATGTGGATGTCGAACTTGCGGTGGAAGTCCTCGTCCACGCCGAGGTCCTGCGCCCGGCCGCGGACGTACGACAGAGCGGCGTGGGCCGACTCCTGCATCACGTCTCCCAGCTTGCCGGTGAGGGTGAGTTTCCCCTTCCCCTTCATCTGGGTGGCCTCGATGGTGAGGATCTCGCCGCCGATCTCGGTCCAGGCCAGACCCACGGCCACCCCGATCTCGTTCTTCTTCTCGGTCTCCTTGGCCCGGAACTTGGGCACGCCGAGGTAGTCGCTCAGCACGGCCGGCGGCAGGGAGAGCGTGAACCCCGGCCCTTCCTTCACCACCCGCCGCGCGATCTTGCGGCAGATCGACGCCACCTCGCGCTCCAGGTTCCTGACACCCGCCTCGCGCGTGTACTTCTCGATGATGTCCCGGACGGTGAGATCCTCGAACGTGATCTTGTCCGGATCCAGGCCGTGTGTCTTGAGCTGCTTGGGGATGAGGAACCGCTGGGCGATGTTGATCTTCTCGCTGAGGGTGTACCCGGCCAGCCGCAGGACCTCCATGCGGTCCTTCAGCGCCGGGGGCACCGTGTGCAGCACGTTGGCCGTGGCGATGAACATGACCTGGGAGAGATCGAACTCGGTGTCCAGGTAGTGATCCACGAACGTGGCGTTCTGCTCGGGATCGAGCACCTCCAGCAGCGCCGCGGAGGGATCGCCGCGGAAATCCATGGACATCTTGTCCACCTCGTCCAGCAGGAAGACCGGGTTCCTGGCCCCCGCCTTCTTCATCAACTGGATGATCTGCCCGGGGAAGGCCCCGATGTACGTGCGGCGGTGCCCCCGGATCTCCGCCTCGTCGCGCACGCCCCCCAGCGAGAGGCGCACGAACTTGCGCCCCGTGGCCTTGGCGATGGACTGCGCCAGGGAGGTCTTCCCCACCCCCGGCGGACCGGCCAGGCAGAGGATGGACCCCTTCGGGTTCTTGACCAGGCTGCGCACCGCCAGAAACTCGACGATGCGCTCCTTGATCTTCTCCAGGCCGTAGTGGTCCTCGTTGAGGATCTTCTCGGCGCGGGTGATGTCCCGGTTCTCCTTGGACTTCTTGCTCCAGGGGACGGCCAGCAGCCACTCCAGGTAGTTGCGCGAGACGGTCGCCTCGGCGGAGATGGGAGGCATGACCTCGAGGCGCTTGAGCTCCTGGAGGGCCTTTTCCTTCGCCTCCTTGGGCATCCGCGCCTCCTCGATCTTCTGCTTCAGCTCCTCGACCTCGTTGACCCGGTCGTCCTTGCGCCCCAGCTCCTGCTGGATGGCCTTCATCTTCTCGGAGAGGTAGTACTCCTTCTGCGCTTTCTCCATCTGCTTCTTGACGCGATGGTGGATCTTGCGATCCACGCGCAGCTTCTCGATCTCGTTGTCCAGGATCTCGACGATGGCCTCGAGCCGGTCCTTGGGCTCGAAGGTCTCCAGCAGACGCTGCTTCTCCTCGATGCCCACCTGCAGGTGCGCCGAGATGGTGTCCGTGAGGCGCCCCGGCTCGGTGACCCTGATGGTGGAGATCATCGTCTCGTAGGGCAGGTTGGGGCTGAGCTTGACGTACTTCTCGAAGAGGGAGACCGCCTTCTGCATCTCCTTCTCCAGATCGGGGGTGACCTGCGTCTTGCGCTCGATCACCTTCACCAGGGCGAAGGAGCAGCCCTCCTGCTCGTGCAGCTCCAGGACGCGGCCGCGGAAGTTCCCCTCCACCAGGAGCTTGATGTTGCCGTTGGGGAGCTTCAGGCTCTGGATGATGTTGGCGATCGTCCCGATGGCGTTGATGTCGTCGGCGCTCGGGTTGTCGATCTTGGCGTCCTTCTGGGTGGACAGGAAGATCTTCTTGTTCTGCGACAGCGCGTGCTCGACGGCGAGCAGGGAGGTGCGCCGCCCCACCACGAACGGGATCATGGTGTGGGGGAAGACCACCACGTCCCGCAGGGGGACCATGGGGAGGGTCTCGAGGCTGTCGTTCTTGAACGTGGCCTGGGTCATCAGCCCGCCTTCTGGAGGACGGTCAGCGGATCGACCTTGGTCTCCACCACTTCCTTGGAGATCACGCAGTCGGAGATGTTGGTGAGCGACGGGAGCTGGTACATGATGTCCAGCATCAGATCCTCGAGGATGACGCGCAGGCCCCTCGCCCCGATCTTGCGCTCCAAGGCCTTGTCGGCAATCGCCGACAGCGCGTCGTCGGTGAAGCGCAGGCTCACGTTCTCGTACTCGAAGATGCGCTGGTACTGCTTGACGATGGCGTTCTTGGGCTCGGTCAGGATCTTCACCAGGGCGGACTTGTCCAGCTCGGAGAGCGTGGCCACCACCGGGAGGCGGCCGACGAACTCGGGGATCAGGCCGAACCTGATCAGGTCGATCGGCTGCACCTGATCGAGCACTTCCTCCTGCGCCTCGTGGTTCTTGCCCCGGACTTCACCCTTGAATCCCATGGTCTTGGCGCCGGTGCGGCCGCGGATGGCCTGATCCAGGCCCACGAACGCGCCGCCGCAGATGAACAGGATGTTGGTCGTGTCCACGGGAATGAACTCCTGCTGCGGGTGCTTGCGGCCCCCCTGCGGCGGGACGTTGGCCACCGTCCCCTCGAGGATCTTCAGAAGCGCCTGCTGCACCCCCTCCCCGGAGACGTCGCGGGTGATCGAGGGGTTCTCCCCCTTGCGGCAGATCTTGTCCACCTCGTCGATGTAGATGATCCCGCGCTGGGCCTTCTCCACGTCGTTGCCGGCCGCCTGCAGCAGCTTCAGGATGATGTTCTCGACGTCCTCTCCCACGTAGCCGGCCTCGGTGAGGGTCGTGGCGTCCACGATGGCGAAGGGGACGGAGAGGAGCCGCGCCAGGGTCTGCGCCAGCAGCGTCTTGCCGGTGCCGGTCGGGCCTATCAACAGGATGTTGCTCTTGGTGAGCTCGACGTCGTTCTTCCGCCGGGTGATCTCGTTGCGCTTGTAGTGGTTGTAGACGGCGACGGCGAGCTTCTTCTTGGCCTTCTCCTGGCCGATCACGTACTCGTCGAGGAACGACTTGATCTCCACGGGCTTGGGGAGCTTGGCGCGCGTCTTGGCTTCGGTGGTGTCCTTCTCCTCGGCGATGATGTCGAGGCAGATGTCCACGCACTCGTCGCAGATGTAGACCGTCGGGCCGGCGATCAACTTCTTGACGTCGCGCTGGTTCTTGTTACAGAAGGAACATCTCAAGATGTCCCCGTCTCCCTTCTTCCTTGCCATTCAGCGTCCTCGCTTCGCCGCGCCGCCGGCCGGAAGCCTCTTCGTGGGGACACTCCCCCCCTCGATGCCCGGCCGGCTGGGATCCTAATCTCTCTGGTGGATGACCTGGTCGATGACCCCGTATTCCATCGACTGCTCCGCCGTCATGATGAAGTCCCGATCGCAGTCTCTCTCGATTATATCGAGCGGCTGTCCCGTGTGCTTCACCAGGATCTGGTTCAAACGGTGCCGGATGCGCAGGATCTCTCTCGCGTGGATGTCGATGTCGCTCGCCTGGCCCTGGAACCCGCCCATCGGCTGATGGAGGATGACGCGCGAGTTCGGGAGGGCGAACCTCTTCTTGGGCGAGCCCGCCGCCAGGAGGACGGCGGCCATGCTGGCGGCCTGCCCGATGCAGATGGTGCTGATGTCGGGGCGCACGAACTGCATGGTGTCGTAGATGGCCAAACCGGCCGTCACCGATCCGCCCGGAGAGTTGATGTAGATGGAGATGTCGCGATCGGGGTCCTCGGCTTCGAGGAAGAGGAGCTGGGCGATGACCAGGTTGGACAGGTGATCGTCGATGGCGTCCCCGATGAAGATGATGTTGTCCTTCAGGAGACGCGAGTAGATGTCGTAGGCGCGCTCGCCCCGATTGGTCTGCTCGACAACCATCGGAATCAGCGGCATTTTCCGTTCCCCCAACCGACGCTAAGTATTAGCTGCACCTAGCAGAATGTCAAGAACCCGCTCCCTCAGGAGCTGCTCCTCCAGCCTCTGCAACCGCCCGTCCTTCGCGAGTTTGGCCCGGAAGGCCTCGCGGCCCTCCCTGCGCCGATCCGCTTCTTCGGCGACGGCGCGTTCGAGCGCCTCGGGTGCGATGGAAATCTTCTGTTCCCGGGCTATGGCGTCAAGGAGAATCGCCGTACGGACAGCCCGGGCCGCCGGCTCACGCTGCTTCTCCCGAATATCATCCCAATCAACCTCGAGACGCCGGGGGTCCATTCCCTGCGCCACCATGCTCCGCACAAGGTCGTCGATCCGCCGATCCGCCTCCTCGTCCACCATCACGTCGGGGACGGGGACGTCCGGGTTGCTCCGCAGGAGCTGCTCGATGGCCTCCCGCCGGGCGTCGTCCTTGGCCCGGCGCCGCTCCCTTTCCGTGAGGTCCTCGGTCACGCGGCGCCTGAGATCCTCCAGGGTGGCGAAGGTCCCCAGATCCCGGGCGAACTCGTCGTCGAGCTCGGGAAGCCTCTTGGTCTTGATCTCGCGCACGGCCACCGCGTAGGTCACCCTGCGGCCGGCGAGCTGCTCGGCGGCGTGATCGCCAGGGTAGCTGACGGAGAACTCCCGGTTCTCGCCCGGGGCTGCTCCGTGCAGCGGACCCGCCAGCTCGGGGTGCGGGCCCGCAGGGCCGGTGTCGATGAGGAGGTTCTTGCGCTCGAAGGGCTCCCCCTCTCCGGCCTCGAAGCGGCCGGAGACGTCGATCAGGACGTGGTCGCCCGCCTGCACGCCCCGGCCCTGGACGGGATCGAAGCGGGCCGCCCGCTCGCGAAGGGACTCCAGCGCGTCGGACACCATGCGATCGGTGACCGCGGGCTCGGCGATCTTCACCCGGATGTCACGCGTGCCCTGGGCCCGGACTTCGGGGAGAACCTCGAACTCGGCGGTGAAGGTGAGCGGCTGGCCGTGCTTGTAGGCGTACTCCTTGAGCACCGGAGCCCGCAGCGGCTTCAGCCCGGCGTCCTTCACGGCGCTCTCCAGCGCGTGCTCGATGACGTGCTCGACCGTTTCCTGCTCGATCTCGCGGCCGAAACGCTGCCTAATAATATGTTGCGGCACCTTCCCCTGCCGGAAACCCGGCACCTTGAGCGAGCGGGCGTATTTGCGGCACGACTGGTCGTACTCCGCGGCCACCTGATCGGCCGGCACGCGGACCGCCATCGACTTGCGCGCGGGAGCCAGGTCGGTCACCGACACCTGCAGCCCGGCCTCGTCTCTCACCGTCTCGTCGGGTGCCATCTCACTCCTGAGGTTCCACGGACGCGTGGGATGAACTGGTGCGAAAGGGGGGAGTCGAACCCCCATGGGTTGCCCCACCGGATCCTAAGTCCGGCGCGTCTGCCAGTTCCGCCACTTTCGCGGGGATGGGGAAGTCCTGGTGAGCCGCCAAGGACTTGAACCTTGAACCCACGGATTAAGAGTCCGTTGCTCTGCCATTGAGCTAGCGGCCCGTGTCTCGGCAAGGAGCGTGCGAAAGGATTGCCGGCCTTCCGCGCTCTCGATTCCGGGAAGCGGACATGCTAGCCTTCGCCCGGATCCCTGTCAAGGAACGGAGTTCATGTCCGGCCCGGATCTCTCCGCCCTCAGAATTCACCGCGACATCGCCGATGCGCAGCCCCCCGGCAGGGGGCGCCGCGCCCTCGTCTGGGCGGCCGCCCTGGTGGTGGCGGCGGCCGGTGGCCTGCTGCTCTGGAGGAGCGACCTGCTCCCGCGCGCCGCGCCCGAGGTGCGCGTGGCGCGCGTGCGCGTGCAGCAGGCGGGGGGCGCGGAGGAGGTGCTCACGGCCACCGGGTACATCGTGCCCCAGCTCCGGTCGATCGTCTCGTCGCGCACGTCGGGACGCCTGGAATGGCTCGGCGTGGACGAGGGGAGCCGGGTGGAGGCCGGGCAGGTGATTGCGCGGCTCGACAACGCCGATCTCGCCGCCCAGGTGGCCGAGGCCAAGGCGTCCCTGGCGCAGGCGCGCGCCGCGCTGGAGCAGGCGCGCGCATCGCTGTGGGAGGCCGACCGTGAGCTGCAACGGCAGCGCCGCCTGCTGGAAGAGGGGATCACCACGCCGTCGGATCACGACGCCGCCCAACGCGCGTACGACGTGGCCCGGGCGGGGCTGACCGCCTCGCAGGAGGCGGTGCGGGCGGCCGAGGCCCGCGTGAGGCTGACCGAGGCCAACTTCGAGAAGACCTTCGTGCGGGCGCCCTTCGCCGGCGTGGTGATCGCCAAGAGCGCCGAGGTGGGAGAGATGGTGGCGGCCGGGGCCTTCTCCGGTCAGCCCACCGGCGGCGCCATCGTGACCGTGGCGGACTTCTCCACGCTGGAGATGGAGGCGGACATCAACGAGACCAACCTCTCCAGGGTCTCCACCGGGCAGCCGGCCCTTGTGGTGGTGGACGCGGTGCCGGGCAGGAAGTACCGCGGCGTGCTGAGGCAGATCGTGCCCGCGGCGGACCGGCAGAAGGCGGTGGTGCAGGCCAAGGTGAAGCTGCTCGATCTCGACGAGAGGCTGGTTCCGGACATGAGCGCCCGGGTGACCTTCACCAGGACCGAGGTCTCCGAGCAGGCGGCCGCCGCCCCCCCTCGGCTGTTCGTCCCCTCGGCCGCCGTCCGGCTGGAAGGAGGCTCCCCTTTCGTCCTGACCGTCCGCGAGGAACGGGCCGAGCGCGTGCCGGTCACCCTGGGCGAGTCGCTGGGGGACCTGCGGGAGGTGGTCTCCGGGCTCCGCGGAGACGAGACGGTCGTGGTCGAAGGGGGGGACGAGCTGCGCTCCGGCGACAGGGTGCGCCTCGCTTCCTGAGCCCCCGCGCCGGAGGGTTGCCGGCCCCCCGGATCGCCCTATATTCCACCGCATGTCCAAGCGCCCCGCCTCCGTCCGCCGCCCCGAGGAGGTCGCCGCCCTGAGGGCGGAGATCGAGGGGCGGCTCAACGAAGACCCCTCCAACCTGGCATGGGCCCTGGACAAGGTGGAGCGCCTGGCCTGGTCGTCCGGGCCGGGGCTGTACGCCGACCTCCTGCTGATGCTCTTCAATCTCACCTTGCAGGAGGACGCAGCCCGCCGGTGCTGGGAGGCGATGTCCGCCCACCGTGTGCAGATGGAGCGCTCGCTCGGCCGGCCGGTCCCTCTGCGGGTGGCGGCGCTGGACTTCCTGATCGAGCAGAACCGCAAGGCGGCCCACCCGCGGCTGCTCGACGTCGTGTGTCCGCTGCGTCCCTCCGACGGGGGGCTGGTGGACGAGGTGACCGGGCTGCGCACGGCGGCCTTCCTGCGCGAGCAGCTTCCGCGCGAGGTGGCCCGGGCGCGCCGGTTCAAGCTCGACCTGTCGGCGGTGCACGTCGAGATCGACGACATCGCGGGACTGAGCGAGCGCTTCGGCGCCAGCACCGGAACGGTGCTGCTGCAGGAAGTCTCGGGACTGATCCGGAGCTGCATCCGCGACACCGACTACGCGGCACGCACGGCCGCCTTCGAGTTCGAGCTGCTGCTCACCGAGACCGATCGCATGGGCGCGTACTACGTCGCCGAGCG
Source organism: Candidatus Polarisedimenticolia bacterium (assembly GCA_035281445.1). Lineage (GTDB taxonomy): Bacteria > Acidobacteriota > Polarisedimenticolia > JACPZX01 > DASXTC01 > DATEEA01. The sequence continues at coordinate 2,554 of DATEEA010000127.1, read as the reverse complement.
GATCCGGCAGAAGGCCGAGGCCTTCTACCTGGAGCGCCGCGTGGGCGGGCGGCCCTTCGAGGCGACGCTCAGCGCCGGCGTGGCCTCGTTCCCTCAGGACGCCGACGGCCCGGAGGATCTGGCCCGCAAGGCGCGCGAGGCGTTCTTCACGGCCCGCGCCCGGGGACGCAACCGCGTGGCCATCCACTACCGCGAGCGGCGCGAGTACATGCGGCTCGACCTCGAAGGCGACGCCCTGCAGGTGAGCCTCGTCCCCGACAGCGCCGGTCTCCCGCCGGCGACGATGAAGAACATCTCCTCGGGCGGCGTCCTGTTCGAGTCGCCGGCCCCGGTGGAGTTGGGACGCACCGTGAAGGTGGTCTGCGGCGGCCGCAACGACGCCGAGAGGGTCACCATCCCGGGCCACGTCGTGCGCATCGAGCGGTTCGAGGGGGAATCCGGCCCGCGCTACGAGATCGGCGTCCTGTTCGATCTGGTCGTGGAGGAGCAGCTCGAGGGGGTCATCGACTTTCTCGAGCGGTTCATCAGCGACTCATCCGACCCGGCGCGCTGAAGGCCAGGGACGCTCCCCGGTTCGCGGCCGGACCGCTCCCCACGGCGGCGCTAGATCCGCCCCGCCCGCCGCAGCTTCAGGAAGTCGCCGAACGGCATCTCCTCCCAGCGCCGCAGCCTGACCCATTCCTCGAAGACGTCGCGGGCGGCGGGGACCGGGCGCACAGGGCGCTGCATGTCGGACAGCTTTTCCTCGATCCTCTCCAGGCGGTCGAGCAGCTCGTCGAGCTCCGGGAGCTCGATCAGCAGCGGCGCGGCCGGCTCGGGGGACGGAGCCGCGCCGCCGGCGGTCATCGGGGCCGCGCGGGCTGCCGGATCCTCCTCGACCACGACAGGGCCCCTGGCGGAGCGCCGCTGAGCGGGCCCCCGGGCAGGTCTGGGCCTGGAGCGCGCCGACTGGCGGCTCAGGAGGATGAGGGCGCGCTCGAGGCGCACCCGTGCCGAAGTCGTTTCTTCCATGTGCTTGAAAGGTACGGGGAAGACCGCCTCTCAGCAACCACTCACACGACGTCGAGCGGCGCCCTGCCCCGTACGCAGGTTTCCGCGGCTTGATATTGGCAAAATCAGAACGAAACTAACAGCCATCCGGGCGGACCGGGAATACTCTCCATGGTGCGGCCCTCTACCGGCCCGGCCGGTCCGCCGGCAGCAAGGCGACGACGCGAACCGGGCCGCCCGAGCCGCCTTCGATCTTCATCGGCAGGGCGAACACGATCGCCCCCACCGGAGGGAGCCGCTCCAGGTTGGCCAGGTTCTCCAGACCGGGGACGTTGCGCGCGGCCGCCAGACGGTGCACCGTGAAGTCCTTCGACTGCCCGTGATCGATGGACGCCGTGTCCACCCCCAGCGCGGCCGCCTTGCGGTCCTCCACGAGGAGCCTCGCGGCGGCCTCCCCGAAGCTGGGGAAATGGAGCCGGGAGGCGTCCCCGGGCGTGTCGTCGCCCAGATAGCTCCTCCGGTCGGGCCAGCGGCGGCTCCAGCCCGTTCTCAGCAGCACCAGAGTGCCCGGCGGGATCCGGCCGTGCACCCGCTCGAAGGAGACGACGTCCTCCGGCGTGAGACGATAGTCAGGATCGCGCAACGCCTGGGCCGAGATGTCCACCACCGCCGCGGGGGCCACCAGGTTCTCCATCGGGAGACGGTCCACCGGCAGCCCGTCCTCGGCGAAGTGGACGGGAGCGTCCATGTGCGTCCCCCCATGCTCGGGCGCGCAGAAGGCGTTGGCGGAGTAGAACCAGCCGCCCGGCACGACCCCGTGCGAGAGCCGCTGGAGCTCGAATCCGCCGGGGGATGTGGGCCAGTAGAGCGTCCGCGCGTTGAGCGGGTGCGTGAGGTCCACCAGCCGCGAAGGATGGATGTCCGGCTGACCGGAATTCTCGGCGGCCGCCCAGGAGAACACGATCAGCGAAAGCACGAGAGGCTCGATCCGCATTCGGCGTACCTCCACAAGGATGGCTCTCCCGGGGCGGCCCATCAAGCGAAGGTCCAGCGCGCCACTTCGGCGAGAGAGTGGCAACGTAGCACGACAGGGAACGCTCGCCCGCCGGAGACACCGCGACCAGGCGATCGCTGGCGTCGCCGGACCGGCAGAGACAGCGAACGGTGACCTCACGGGCGGCCGCTCGCATTCTTTCAAGGACGACTGGCCGGTGGCGTCGAGCGTGGCGCGCCCAGAGGGATTTGAACCCCCGACCTACGGATTCGAAGAACGACCCGGCGGAAGCTGAGGAAACCCAGGAAGACCTATCCGACTCATTTCCCGAGAGGTTATGGTGATCGATGGATCCCGTGGATCGCCCTGATTCCGGATGGAGTGGTAGCAGAACGGTAGCAGCTTCCGAGGCCGGCGAGGCGTCCTCCAGTGTTAGCGAACACCGAAATGCGGCCACCGAGGAACACCTGAAAACCGGCCACTTCGAGTAGCGGACTTCGGTCATCCTCCTTGCTCGGTGAGAAGGGGGGTGACGGTGCCGAACTACTTGAAGATCCATAAGAGACAACA
>DATEEA010000126.1:0-4423 GCA_035281445.1 Candidatus Polarisedimenticolia bacterium | reverse complement strand
CTGACCGCCGGGGGCGCCGTCGGGCCACGCCGAGCGCAGGGCGAGCAGGGCCGCCGCCAGTCCGGAGGCGAGCGCGGCGGCGGGAGCCAGGGCGGAGAAGAACCGCGGCATGTCCAGGCCGATGAGACGGTTGGCCACCAGGTGGGAGATCGGCCAGAGCAGCAGCGACATGGCGGTGTACGCCACCGCCACTCCGGCCAGCCCCCAGGGGAGCCCCGCCGCGATCGCCGCGGCATAACCGGCGCAGGCGACCACCTCCCAGCGCAGCAAGGTGTCCGTCCTCCCGCGCGCCAGGAACAGGCTCCCGGCCGTGGTCCCGATGGAGCCGGCCATCCCCGCCAGCGACAGCACGGCGACCAGGGGCGCCACCGGGTCCCAGCCCGGCCCGAACAGCAGCCGGGTGAGCTCCGGGGCGGCGGCCATCACCACCACCATCATGGGGAAGGTGATCAAGGAGATGTACTGGATCGACTTGACGTACCCGTCGCGGATCCGGGCAAGGTCGTCTCCCATGGAGGCGAAGGCCGGGAAGGAGACGCGGCCGATCACGCCGCTGACCTTCTGCAGCGGGTACATCATCACGCGGTAGGCCATGGCGTAGTAGCCGAGGGCCTCGGCGCCCAGGAACCGTCCGATCAGAACGTCGTCCAGATTGCGCGCCACGAAGTTCAGGATCTGGTATCCGGTCAGCGGAGCGCTGAACCGGGCCAGCTCGCGCAGCCGGGCCCACCGCGGCCGCCCCGCCGCCGACAGCGGGTTGAACCGGCTCAACGGCAGCATCAGCGCGGGGGCCAGCGCCGCCCCGGCCAGCGACTGGACCACCAGGCTCCAGACGCCCCACCCGCCCGCCGCCAGGACGACGGCCGCCGCGCCGGAGACGGCGAGCGAGACGGTCTCCACGGCGGCCACCGCGCCGAAGCGGAGATCGCGCAGCAGCAGCGCCTGGGGGGCTCCCGCCATCGCACCGAGCGGGAGCATCCAGCACAGCGCACGCAGCAGGGGGACCAGATCGTCGTGGCCGAAGAAGAGAGCCACCCAGGGGGCGGCCAGGGCGATGCACGCCGCGGCCAGCGCGGCCGCGGCCGTCTGGAACCAGAACACCGCGCCGGCATGCCCGGGCTGCAGGTCGCGTCTCTGCACCAGCGCCGCGCCCATCCCCATCTCGTTGAGCGGCGCGACGCAGGCCACGGTGACGGCGGCCATCCCGATCAGCCCGAAGTCCGCCGGCGCCAGGTGCCTGGCCAGCACGATGGTCACCGCGAGCTGCACCCCCTGGCGCAGCACTTGGGACGAAGCGGTCCACAGCACGCCGCCCGCGGCGGCCCGGCGCAGCGGGACGGCGACCCGGCTCATCCCTGCGGCTCGCCGCGGCGGACGTCGAGCGCGCGGACGGCCGCGGAGCAACGCGCGCTGGACGACCGGCTCTCGGGCATCTAGGCGTGCCGCAGAAGGACCTTCCTTACCGCGGCGATGACATCCTGGACATCCTGCTCCGTCAGGCGCGCCGAGAGCGGGAGCGAGAGCGTGCGCTCGGCCAGGTGCCGGGCGTTGGGAAAGTCCTCCGGCCGGAACCCGAACCGGTCCCTGTAGTAAGGATGCAGGTGCAGGGAGATGAAGTGGATCCCCGTGCCGATCCCCTCGGCCTTCAGCTCCTCCACGACCTGATCCCTCGAGGCGCGCAGCCGCTCCAGGTCCAGCAGCAGCGTGTAGAGGTGCCGGGCGTGGCGCGTGCCCGGCTCCTCGGGCGGCGGCGTGGCCGCGGGGAGGTCGGCGAAGGCCCGGTCGTACTGCTCCCAGATCCTGCGCCGCACCACGGCGTTGGCCTCCACCCGCGCCAGCTGGTGGATCCCCAGGGCAGCCTGCAGATCGGTCATGTTGTACTTGTACCCGGGGTAGAGGACTTGGTAGTGGACGTGACCCTCGTCGCTGTATCGCTTCCAGGCGCCCTTGGAAAGGCCGTGAAGCCCCCAGGTCTGGATCTTCTCGGCCCAGCCCTCGTGGAGGGTGGTGACCATCCCCCCTTCCGCGGTCACCACGTTCTTGGTGACGTAGAAGGAGAAACAGGCGGCGTCTCCGAGAGCCCCCACGTGCCGGCCGCGCCAGGTGGCCTCCGTGGCGTGCGCGGCGTCCTGGATCAGGCTCAAGCCGTGGGCGCGGGCGATCCCCAGCAGAGCGTCCATGTCGCATGGGCGCCCGGCGAAGTGCACCGGGACCATCGCCCTGGTGCGGGCCGTGACGGCCCGCTCCACCAGCGCCGGCTCGATGTTCTGCGTGCCGCGGTCGACGTCCACGAACACCGGCGAGGCGCCGGTGTGGACGATGGCGTTGGCGGTGGCGGCGAAGGTGTGGGGGGTGGTTATGACTTCGTCTCCGGGCCCGACCCCCGCCGCCAGCAGCGACAGATGAAGGGCCGCGGTGCACGAGTTGAGGGCCAGCGCGTGCGGCGCTCCCGCGTAGGCCCGGAAGTCCTTCTCGAAGCGGCCGACCCTGGGGCCGGTGCCGATCCAGCCCGAGCGCAGGGCGGCGACGACCTCCTGGATCTCGTCTTCTTCCAGGGCGGGGCTGCCGAACACCAGGAACTGTCTGCGGACCGGGTCGAGGGCGGCTGGCTCGGGCTTCACGGCGGATCACCTTTCGTGGAGGCGCCGGCCTGCCCGCGGCCGGCGACCGTCATCCGGTCCTTCAAGCCCTATCTTGCTGAAGGATCTATACTTCCCCTTAACGGCGGGCCATTATAACATAGGCCTGCCGGGCGCTTTGTCGAGGGGTCCGCCGTCGCCAGGCCCCCGGCTTCCTGGGGGCATGAATGGATCGAAAGGTCAGGATCGGCGATGTCCTGGACGACTACTGTCCGCGCTGCAAGCTGGTGATGAACCATGGGGTGATCGTCCTGGCCGGGGACGAGATCCTCAAGGTGCGCTGCAACACATGCCTGAACGAGCACCCCTACCGCAAGGGGAAGGGTCCGAAGAAGAAGGATCCGGTGCGGGCCGCCTACGAGGAGCTCCTCGGCAAGCTCCCCAGACCCGCCGCTCCAGCGCCGGCGCCCCGCGACGAGCCCGACGACGAGGAGTGAGAGGCTCAGCGGAGCGGCAGCTCCAGCTCCCTGGCCAGCCGCGGATCGAGGCGCAGCAGGTCGCGCTCGTAGCCGTTGCGGGGCACGAAGCGTCCCAGCTCCTCGCGCACCGCCTCCAGGCGGCGAAGCGCCGCCCGCGCCCCCTCCGCATCCCCCGCCCGCGCCAGGGCCCCCGCCAGCGCCAGCCAGGCTCCGGCGTAGCGGGGCTCGAGCGCCGTCGCCGCGCGCAGGTGTCCTGCCGCCTCCTCGTTCCTGCCGAAGTCCATCAGGAACACGGCCAGCCCGGTCATGGGCCGGGGATCCTTCCTCCCCAGAGCGATCGCCGCGCGGTAGTAGGACTCCACCCGCGCCACCGACGCCGCGGAGGCCCCGATGTCGAAGCAGGCCCGCGCGTGAAGCTGGGCCAGGGCCAGGAGGTGATCCGGGTTGCCCGGATCGAGGCGCCGGGCAGCCCGCAGATCGAGGTGCGCCCTGGCCAGCGAGGCCGGATCGAGAGGGCCGGGCGAGCGGCGGATCCAGTCCGCGCGCGAGGCGGGGTAGAGAGGATTCCAGCGGTTCAAGTCCACGGCCCGGTCGAGACCCGCGGCCGGCCGGCCCGGGGCGCTGGCCCGCATCCCGCGCTCGAACGCCGCGTGCGCCGCGTACGGCAGCGCCACTCCCCCCGCGTAGAGCGCGGCCAGCAGGGCCCCCACCGTTGCCACCGCGGCGCGGCCGCCCGCTCCGGCCGTTGACAGCCGCGCGAAGAGAGGCGCCTCCCGCGCGCATCGCGGCGTCAGGATCGGCGCCGCCAGGATCACCAGGGTCAGCGTGACGGCGGGGACGTGGAAGGGCATGTCCACGATCCCCTGCGCGGAGACGGCGACGAGGGCCATGGCCGTCCCCATCCCCGCTTCTCCCTGCAGGGCGCGGCCCCGGCGCGCCGCGCCCGCCGCGGCCAGGACGATCAGCGCGACCGCGGCGCCGAGCCCGGCGGGGCCTGTCTCCACCAGCGCCTCGAGGTAGGTGCTGTGGACCGATCCCGGAGCCTTGGAGAACCGGAACGGCTCGCGCTCCAGCGGGAAGTTGTAGCGGAACCCATGGCGCGAGAACATGCCCGGACCCATGCCCAGGATCGGGTGGTCCGCGGCCGCCTCCAGGCCGGCCTTCCAGATCCTGATCCGATCGAAGCGGTAGGGATCCCGGAAAGCTTCGAAGCGCACGGCGACGGCGACGGCGGCGGCCAGGACCAGCAGGGCAGCTCCCGCCCACAGGGCTTGGCGTCCGGCCCGGCTCCGCCTGGGGATCCGCGCCGCGCCCCAGGCCGCTGCCGCAGCCACCAGCGCGGCCAGGGCCCCCCGCGAGCCGATC
>DATEEA010000125.1:0-5982 GCA_035281445.1 Candidatus Polarisedimenticolia bacterium | reverse complement strand
CACCACGGGATGCCGCGCCGCGAGGCGGAGCTGGTGGAGCTGGTGCTGCGCCTGCTGCGCGCCGGCCCGGCCAGGGCGGCGTCCCTGGCGGAGGCCGGAGACTGCGACGCGGCGCTGGTGCTGGGAGAGGACGTCACCCAGACCGCCCCGATGCTGGCGCACGAGCTGAGGCGCTGCGCCCGGCAGCAGCCGTGGCGCGCGGCCCGGCGGCTGGGCATCCCGGAATGGCACGACCTGGCGGTGCGCACGGCGGCGCAGGGAGACGCCGGCCCTCTCTTCGTGGTCTCCCCCGCTCCCACCCGCCTCGATGACGCCGCGCGGGCGGTCATGCGCGCGGTCCCGGAGGAGGCGGCCCGTTTGGGGCACGCCGTGGCCCACGCGCTCGATCCCGGCTCGGCTCCTCCCGAGGGGCTGGGCGAGCCGGCGGCCTCGCTGGCCCGGCGCATCGCCGGGGATCTCGCCGCCGCCGAGCGCCCGCTGGTCGTCTCCGGGACGGGGTGCGGCGCGCGGGAGCCGATCCTGGCCGCTGCGGCCGTGGCGCGCGCGCTGGAGAGAGGCCCCGCGGCGGGCAAGGTCCGCGTCACGTTCACGCTCCCGGAGTGCGACAGCCTGGGGGCGGCCCTTCTGGGCGGGGGCTCTCTGGAGGACGCCCTCGAGGCGCTCCGGCGGGGGGCGCCCGGGCTGCTCGTCGTGGAGAACGACCTCCACCGCCGGGCCCCTGCCGCCGAGGTGGAGCGTGCGCTGGCCGGCGTGCCCTTGATCGGAGTGATCGATCTGCTCGACACCCGCTGCGCCCGGGCGGCCTCGGCCTGCCTGCCTGCCGCCTCGTGGGCGGAGGGGGACGGCACCTTCGTCAACAACGAGGGCCGGGCGCAGAGGTTCTACCAGGTCCTTCCCCCGGACGGCGGCGTCGCCGAGAGCTGGCGGTGGGTGCGGGACCTGGCGCGCGCCGCCGGCCGCGCCGACATCGCCGCCTGGCGTCATCTCGACGACGTGGCCCTGGCCATGGGCCGGGCCGAGCCGGCGCTGGCCGCCGTTCCACCGTCGCGCTTCTCCGCGGGCTTCCGCGTGACGGGGGCGAAGATCCCTCGCGAGCCGCACAGGGCGTCGGGGCGCACGGCGCTGCTCGCCCACATCGCGGTGCGGGAGAAGAAGCCGCCAGACGACCCCGACGGACCCTTCTCCTTCTCCATGGAAGGGGCGGGCCGCGGCGTTCCCGGCCCGCTCCTGCCGCGGTTCTGGCACCCGGGGTGGAACTCGGCCCAGGCGGTGCACCGGTTCCAGCAGGAGGTCCTCGGTCCGCTGCGCGGCGGCGAGCCGGGTCTGCGCCTGATCGAGCCGGACGGGCCGGCCCGGCCGGAGGACCACGGTCCGCCGCCGCCTCCCTTCCGGCGCCGCAACGGCGCCTGGAGAGTGGCGCCCCTGCATCACGTCTTCGGCTCCGAGGAGCTGAGCCGCCTCGCCCCCGGCATCGCCCAGCTTGCGCCGCTCCCCTACCTGGCGCTGGGGCCCGAGGAGGCCTCGTCACGGGGACTGGTCGAGGGGACGGAGATCGCCGTGCGCGAGCCGGGCGGCGCCTGGGAGAGCCGCCTCCCGCTGCGGATCCTCGCCGGGCTGCCCGCCGGGGTGGCCGGGCTGCCTCGCGGGCTCGACGGGATCGAGCAGGGGCCGCTGCCCGATTGGATCGAGCAGGTGCTCCCATGAGCCCGGCCGCGCGGTCGCTGCTCACCGTCGCCGGCGTCCTGTTCGTCTCTCTGAACCTGGCCGCCCTGCTCATCTGGGTGGAGCGCCGCATGCTGGCGCTCTGGCAGGACCGGTTGGGACCCAACCGTGTGGGACCGTTCGGGCTGCTCCAGGTGCTCGCCGACATGGTGAAGATCTTCACCAAGGAGGACTGGATACCTCCGTTCGCCGACCGGCCGGTCTTCGTGGCGGCGCCGGCCATCCTGCTGGTGACCACGCTGCTCTCCTTCGCCGTGGTCCCCGTGGCGGATGGAGTGGTGGTGGCCGATCTGGACGTGGGGCTGCTGTTCGTGCTCGCCATGTCGTCCCTGGGCGCCTACAGCATCGTGCTGGCAGGGTGGGCCTCCAACAGCAAGTACGCCCTGCTGGGAGCGCTCCGCTCCGCCGCCCAGATGCTCGGCTACGAGGTGTTCATGGGGCTCTCCCTCATGGGGGTCGTGCTGCTGGCCGGCTCGTTCAACATCGGCGAGATCGTGCGGGCCCAGGAAGATCTCTGGTTCGTCGTGCCGCAGCTCCCCGCCTTCCTGGTCTTCCTGGCGGCCGGCTTCGCCGAAACGCATCGCATCCCTTTCGACCTCCCCGAGGCCGACAGCGAGCTCATCGCCGGCTTCCACGCCGAGTACTCCGGGATGAAGTTCGGCATGTTCTTCGTCGGAGAGTACCTGGGCGTCCTCCTGATCTCCGCGCTCATCACGCTGCTGTTCTTCGGAGGCTGGAACGGGCCGTGGCTGCCGGGGCCCGTCTGGTTCTTCTTCAAGACGTCGGTCTTCATCCTGTTCTTCATCCTGGTGCGGGCCTCCCTGCCGCGCCTGAGGTACGACCAGATGGTGTCGCTGGGGTGGAAGGCCATGCTTCCCCTGGCGCTGGCCAACCTGCTGGTCACCGGCGCGGCGGCCGTGGCGCGGGCGGAGGCCCAGGCATGAAGAGCCTGTTCAGCCTCGCACGCACGCTCTGGCTCGTCTTCCTTCACCTCTTCCGGCGCAAGGAGACCATCCTCTACCCCGAGGTGATGCCCTACCTCCCTCCCCGCTGGCGGGGACGGATCATCCTGTCGCGGGATCCCGACGGCCAGGAGCGTTGCGTGGCCTGCTATCTCTGCGCCGTGGCCTGCCCGGTGGACTGCATCGCCCTGCAGGCCACCCAGGCGCCCGACGGCCGGCGCGTCCCGGAGTTCTTCCGCATCAACTTCTCCCGCTGCATCTTCTGCGGCTTCTGCGAGGAGGCCTGCCCCACCTACGCCATCCAGCTCACGCCCGATTTCGAGATGAGCGAGTACCGGCGCGAGAGCCTGGTCTACGAGAAGGAGGACCTCCTCATAGACGGCCAGGGGAAGTACCCCGGCTACAACTTCTGGCGCGTCTCCGGAGTGGCGGTGGCAGGGAAGGACAAGGGAGAAGCCGACGGCGAGAACCCCCCGGTGGACGTCAGGAGCCTGCTGCCATGACCGCGCTCTTCTACGCCGCCGCGGGGATCGCCGTGGCGGCCACCGCCCTGGCCATCACCAGCCCGCAGGCGGTCCACGCCCTGCTCTACCTGGTCGTCTCGCTGCTGGCCGTGGCGGCGGTCTTCGTCTCGCTGGGCGCCCCGTTCGCCGCGGCGGTGCAGGTGATCGTCTACGCGGGGGCCATCATGGTGCTGTTCGTCTTCGTGGTCATCCTGCTCAACCCCGGCCGCGACGACGCGGCCCGGGAGAGGCGCTGGCAGTCGGGCCTGGCCTGGCTCGGACCGGCGCTGCTGGCGCTGGTGCTGGGCGTGGAGGTCCTCTTCGCGCTGGCGGCCGGCCCCGAGCCCGCCGCCGCTGCCGCCGCCGCGGTGGGTCCCCGCGAGACCGCCTCCACGCTTCTGGGACCGTACCTGCTCGGGGTGGAGATCGCCTCCCTGCTTCTGCTGTCGGGGATGCTGGGGACGCTGCACCTGGGACGGCGGACCGGCCGCGGGGGCCCGGCATGATCCCCGGGGGGCCGCCGCCCGCCTCCCACGCGCTGGTGCTGGCGGCGCTGCTGTTCGTGCTGGGCCTCTCCGCGCTGCTGGCGCGCCGCAACCTCCTGTTCATGCTCCTCGCCATCGAGATCATGCTCAACGCCGCCGGGCTGGCGTTCGTGGCGGCCGGCGCGGCCCACGGGCAGGCCGATGGCCAGGTGATGTTCTTCTTCATCCTGACCATGGCCGGAGTGGAGGTGGCCGTGGGACTGGCGCTGGTGCTGCGCCTGTCCCGGGCGCTGCCCGAGCTGGACGCCGATCAGGCCGCGCGCCTGAAGGACTGACATGATCGAGCTCGCCGCTCTGATGCCCGCCGTCCCGCTGCTGGGGGCGGTCCTGCTGGGGCTGGCCGGACGGCGGATGACCTCCGGCGCGGCGCGGGCGGTGGGGGTGGGATCGGCGGTGCTCGCCGCGCTGACGGCCTGCGCCGCGGCGGCCGCCTTCGTCCTGTCCCCCCCTCCCGGGGGCGCCACGACGGCGGTGGTGGCGTCGTGGTGGCGCGCCGGGGATCTGGCCCCCGCGTTCGGCCTGCGCCTCGACGGGCTGGCGGTGGCCATGTCGGTCGTGGTCACGGTGGTGGGCGCGCTGATCCACCTGTTCGCCGCCGAGTTCATGGCCGGCGAGGAGAGGATCAGCCGCTTCTTCGCCTGGATGAACCTTTTCCTCGCCTCGATGCTGGTGCTGGTGCTGGCCTCCGACCTGGTGGTGCTCTACCTCGGCTGGGAGGGGGTGGGACTGTGCAGCTACCTCCTGATCGGCTTCTGGCACCGCGACGCGGCCAACGCGCGGGCCGCGCGAAAGGCCTTCCTGGTGACCCGCATCGGCGACGCGGCCATGGCCCTCGGCCTGATCGTGCTGTTCGTCCATCTGGGAACGCTGGAGATCGCTCCCCTGCTGGAGAAGGCCTCGGCGGTCTGGTCTCCGGGAGCCGTGCCGGCGGTGGTGGCGGCGGCGCTCCTGCTGGCGGGAGCCGCCGGCAAATCGGCGCAGTTCCCTCTGCACACCTGGCTGCCCGACGCCATGGCCGGCCCCACGCCGGTCTCGGCGCTGATCCACGCCGCGACCATGGTCACCGCCGGGGTCTATCTGGTGGCGAGGATGGCGCCGCTGTTCCTGCTCGCCCCGCCGGTCATGCTGGCGGTGGCCGTGGCCGGCGCGCTCACGCTGCTGCTCGGCGCAGCCGCCGCCCTGGCCCAGAACGACATCAAGAGGACGCTGGCCTACTCCACCATGAGCCAGGTGGGGCTCATGTTCCTGGCGCTGGGCGTGGGCGCGTGGGCCGCCGCCATCGCCCACCTGGCCACCCACGCGGTGTTCAAGGCGCTTCTGTTCCTGTCCGCTGGGGCGGTCACCTCCAGCCTCGAGGGGCACGAGCACGACCTGCGGCGCATGGGCGGGCTGCGCGGGGACCTCCCCCTGGTCTTCGCCGCCTTCACCGCCGGAGCCGCGGCGCTGGCCGGACTCCCGCTGATCACTTCGGGCTTCTACAGCAAGGAAGCGATCCTTTCGGGAGCCTGGGGGGCGGAGCGGGCCGGCGCCTGGTGGTGGGCGGCGGCCATGCTGGGGGCGACGCTGACCTCCCTCTACGCCTTCCGCCTCGTCTTCCTGGTGTTCGCCGGGGAGCGGCGCACTCCGGTGGCGCGCCGGCCGGGTGCGGCGATGGCCGTGCCGCTGGCGGTCCTGGGAGCGCTCGCCCTGACCGTCGGGCTCCTGGAGATCCCGCGGTGGATGGGAGGCCGGCCCCTGATCTCCGAGCTGCTCTCCACGGCGCTCCCGGCGCCTCCGCCTCATCAGGACCACCCGGGGCGCGAGTCGCTGCTGGCGCTGGCGGCCGCCGCGGCGGCTCTGGCCGGGCCGGCGATCGCCGCGATCTTGTGGGGGCCGGGCCGGCGGAGAGAGCGCGCACTCGGGGCGCCGGCCGGCGCGGGCGCTCACCGGTGGATCGACGCCGCGGCCTCGGGCTTCGGCTTCGACGCGCTCTACGCGCGGGCGCTCGGGCGCCCCGGCGCCTCCCTGGTCGCCGCCTTGCGGCGGGACCCGGTGGACGAGGGGATCGAGGGGATGGCCCGGGCGGTGGAGACCATCCACCGGCTGCTGCGGCGCACGCAGACCGGACGGCTTCGGTGGTACGCCGCGGGAGTGGCCGCCGGCTCGGCGCTGCTGCTCGCCCTGGTGCTGCTGTGATCCTGGCGGCCCTGGTCGGGCTGCCTCTGCTGGGCGGCATCGTGGGCTGGCTCCTGTCGCTGCGGGGCGGGGGCG
>DATEEA010000124.1:0-2224 GCA_035281445.1 Candidatus Polarisedimenticolia bacterium | reverse complement strand
CGGGGGTGGCTGGGGCATCCTGTCGTCGGCCAAGGTCGCTCCTCCTCGCTGTGCTCTCAGTTGTACCGTTCCACCACGACGTCGCCCATCACACGGGCCACGCAGGCCATCCGCACGTTGGGCGGGAAATGGTTCATCCGGATGTTCTCCCGCTCGTCCTCCTCGGGCTGGGACAGGTTCTCCAGGCCGGAGAGGATCACGAACGGGTCGGTGCCGCACCACCCGAACTCGCAGTCGGTGCGCACCTCCAGCCGCGCCTCGCGAGCCGCGGCGAGGACCGTCGTCCCTTCGGGGACCGTCGCCGTGATCCCCTCGGGAAGGAATGTGACACGCGGCATCGGGCCATCACCTTAGCATACAATGCGGCCCGCGCCCGGCCTCCTGCCGGCGCCTCCGGAGGCTCCCCTCATCCTCTCGCTCTCCCCGGCCGATTCTCCCCTTCCCGCCGCCGCGGCCGTTGCCTGCCTGGCCGTCGCTTCCGGGGCCTGCTCCGCGACGGCGCCCCCCGCCGTCCCCATCCACGACGTGCTGGTGCGCGGGGGGATGATCCACGACGGGTCGGGAGGGGCGCCCTTCAGGGGCGACGTGGCCGTGGACGGTGACCGCATCGCCGCCGTGGGGGACCTGGGCGGCGCGCGCGGCCGCAAGGAGATCGACGCCTCGGGGATGGCCGTGGCCCCCGGCTTCATCAACATGCTGAGCTGGGCGCCCGAGTCGCTCCTGCACGACGGGCGCTCGCAGAGCGACATCCGCCAGGGGGTCACGCTCGAGGTCTTCGGTGAAGGGGAGTCGATGGGCCCCCTCACCGAGGCCATGAAGAAGGAGATGGCCGCCCGCCAGGGGGACGTCAAGTACGACGTGGTGTGGACCACGCTGTCCCAGTACCTGGAGCACCTGGTCAGCCGCGGCGTCGCGCCCAACGTGGCCTCCTTCATCGGGGCGACCACCGCGCGGGTGCATGAGCTCGGCTACGCCGACCGCCCTCCGGACGCGGCGGAGCTGCAGAGGATGACGGCGCTGGTCCGGAAGGCGATGGAGGAAGGGGCGCTGGGGGTCGGCTCATCGCTCATCTATGCCCCCGCCTTCTACGCCCGGACCGAGGAGCTGATCGCCCTGGCGGAGGAGGCCGCGCGGCACGGCGGGATGTACATCTCCCACATCCGCAGCGAGGGGAACCGCCTGGAGGAGGCGGTCCAGGAGCTGATCGCCATCGCCCGGGCCTCCGGCGCGCGCGCCGAGATCTACCATCTCAAGGCGGCCGGGGAAGCCAACTGGCCCAAGCTGGAGCGGGCCATCGCCCTCATCGAAGCGGCGCGAGCCGAAGGGCTGGCCGTCACCGCCGACATGTACACCTACACCGCGGGGGCGACCGGCCTGGACGCCTCCATGCCCCCCTGGGCGCAGGAAGGAGGGCACGATGCCTGGGTCAAGCGGCTCAAGGAGCCGCAGGTGCGCGAGCGCGTGGCGCGCGAGATGCTGGCGCCCACCGACGCCTGGGAGAACTTCTTCCTGGCGGCGGGCTCCCCCGAGCGGATCGTCCTGGTGGAGTTCAAGAACCCGGCGCTCAAGCCCCTCACCGGCCTGACCCTGGCCGAGGTGGCGCGCCGCAGAGGGAAGAGCCCCGAGGAGACGGCGATGGACCTGGTGGTCGAGGACGACAGCCGCGTGGGGACGGTCTACTTCCTGATGTCGGAGGACAACGTCCGCCGGCAGATCGCGCTCCCCTGGATGAGCTTCGGCTCGGACGGGGCGTCGCTGGCTCCCGAGGGGATCTTCCTCGCCTCCAACCCCCATCCCCGCGCCTACGGCAACTTCGCCCGGCTGCTGGGCCGCTACGTGCGCGACGAGAAGCTGGTGCCGCTCCAGGAGGCGATCCGCCGCCTCACCTCGCTCCCCGCGCGGAACCTGAGGCTGGATCGGCGCGGCCGCCTGCAACAGGGGTTCTACGCGGACGTGGTGGTCTTCGACCCGCTGGAGGTGCGCGACCACGCCACCTTCGAAGAGCCGCACCGGTACGCTGCCGGCGTCCGGCACGTCCTGGTCAACGGCGTCCCCGTGCTCGACAACGGCGAGCACACCGGCGCGCTCCCGGGACGAGTGGTGCGCGGACCCGGCTGGAAGGGGCCCGGCCCCCGCTGAGGCCCTCAGCCGCCGGTTGGCGTCGCGGGCCGCCGGCCCGCCGGGTCCGGCGCGCGCCGCGCGCCCCTCCAGCGTGCGAAGCCGC
>DATEEA010000123.1:0-12812 GCA_035281445.1 Candidatus Polarisedimenticolia bacterium | reverse complement strand
GGCGCTGCTGCAGCGGGCCGACGGCCTGGCCCGAGCCGCCGGCGCCCTGCGCCGCGACAACCCTGGCCGCGGCCCGGTGTCGTCGTGGGAGCATCCGCTCCTGGCTCCCATGGCTCCGGCCTGGACTCTGCAAGGGCGCGTGCTCTGGATGGCCAGCGCGCGCGATCTGCTCCCGGGCGGCGCGGGCGTTCCCGCCGGCGAGAGCGGGAGCGCCCGCCGGCCAGGGGAGGACGAGGCGGCCGGGGCGCAGCTCCTGTTCGAAGCGCAGGGGGGCCGCCTGGCGGAGGCGCTCTCCGCCCTGCTGCCGCCGGAGGCCGGGACGCTGGAGCGGTGGGCAGCCGGCTGCTCCGGCTCTGCCGATCCGGTCTCGGTCGGGACGCTGAGGATGGAGCGTGAAGGCCTCCACGCCACGTGGTCCTCCTGCGTCAGCCTGGCGGGGCTGGGGGCGGCGCTGCTTTCGCCTCTGGACGAGGACGAGGACCTCGATCCCGCTCCGGACGCCGCCGGCGCCGCCCCGTTCATCGCCGGGGAGGTGCTCTTCTAGCGCGGGACGGGCGCTCCGGCGCGGTTGCGGAAGGCGCGGGCGGAATCAATACTTTGGCAGCATGACGAGCCGGATTCTCTCGGCTGCCCTCCTCCTCTCCTCCCTGATCGCCGGGATGCAGCCGGCGGCCCCGCTCGCCGTCACCAGCGGCGCGCTGCGCATCCAGGTCTCCCTGCCGCAGAACGCGGGGCCCGTGGAGGGGGCGGCCATCCTGGTGATCGATCCCCAGCTCACCACGTTCAGGCGCGAAGCCAGGACCGATCAGAGCGGCCGCGCGGAGATCATGGACCTGGCGCCGAAGGAGTACTACCTGCGCGTGGAAAAGGAGCTCTTCCAGTCCTATGAAGGGAGCTTCGAGACGCAGCCGGGTCAGACCACGCAGCGCAGGGTCGTCCTGGCCCGCTTCGGCCTGCCGCCCCCGGACGCCCCCGATCCCAAGGCGCGCCGCGGGCAGACTCCCCGTCCGGCGCGCTAGCGGGCGCCGGAGCTTCCTGGGACCGGGCGCGGGCGCGCGAAGTGGTCGAGCACGCGCCGCACGTACTGGATCGTCTCGCGATACGGAGGAAGTCCCCCGTATCGCGCCACCCTTCCGGGCCCGGCGTTGTAGGCGGCCAGCGCCCTCCAGTAGGCCCCGCCGTTCTCGTCGATCAGCTTCCTGAGGTAGCGTGCCCCGGCGTCGATGTTCTGCGCGGGATCGAAGGCGTCGGTGACCGCGAGATCCCTGGCCGTTCCCGGCATGAGCTGCATCAACCCCTGCGCCCCCTTGGGGGAGACCGCGTCCGGGCGGTACCCCGACTCGACGGCGATCACCGCGGCCAGCAGATCGCGGTCCAGACCATGCCGTTCGGCCGCGCGCGCGATGAGCGTCTCCAGATCTTCCACGGCCGGATCCCGGGGATCCGGCGGGGCGGACGGGGCCGGGGCGGCCCAGGCAGGCGGGCCCGCCGCAGCGGGCGCTGAAGCTGCCGGTCCGCCGGCGGCCTGCCGCTCGTCCCCTCCGGGCGGGATCGGCTCCAGCCTCAGGACCTGGCTCAGGTCCACTCCGAACGAGGCGCCGTCGCCCAGATCCAGCAGGATGTGGCGGTCTTGCTGGCGGTAGGAGACGGCTTCGATCGAGCCGCCGGACCGGAAGTGGACCCTCCATCCGTGCCCGGAGGCGAAGCTCGCCTGGAGGCCGATCACCGCCAGCGCGGCGACGACCGGGAGCCCTCGGAACGCCTTGATCAACGCGCTCTCCGTCGAGGCCGCCGCGGGGAGGGCGCCTCGGGAAACGCTTGATTGTACGGTGGTTGGCGCCGGCGGTCAAGCAACGCTGGGGTCGCGGAGCCCGTGCGCCCCGTTCAGCTTCTCAGGAAGACGCGCTCGATCTCCTTGTGGGACAAGCGCAGGACGGCGGGCCTCCCGTGAGGGCACTTGAGCGGGGTGGATGTCCGGAAGAGCTCGCTGATCAGGTAGTTCATCTTCTCGGGCGTCAGCGGCATCCTGACCTTGACCGCCGCATGGCAGGCCGTGGTCGCCAGGAGCCTGTGCCTGAGACGCCCGGAGCTCTCAGGACCGGCATCCTCCTCCGCATCCTGAGCATCGAGCTGGCAGAGCAGGTCGGCAAGGAGCCGGGCCGGGTCGGCCTCCCCCAGCAGCGTGGAGACCTCGCGAAGGATGAGGGCGTCGGGCCCCATCGGCTCGGCGCGCAGACCCAGAGGCGCCAGCCGTTCGGCGAGAGCCTCCAAGTCCTCCGCCAGCCTCCGCGGCACCGGGGCGGTCACCGGAAAGAGCAGGGCCTGCGTGGCGGCGGGATCCTCGCCCGCCGCAGCGCGAACCAGACGATCGTACAGGATCCGCTCGTGGGCCGCGTGCTGATCGACCAGCATCAGCCCCTCTTCGTCCGCGGCCACGATGTAGCTCTGGCGGTAGTGCGCGAGCGCCGAGGCTCCCTCCATGGCCGGCAGCGGCTCCATTCCGGCGGGAGGACGCCAGAGCTCGGCGCTCCACCTGCTCCCCCGTGCGGCGCCGAACGGGCGGGAGGGCTCCCTCAGGGCCTCGCCCGGCGCGGCGGCGGCCTGTCGTCCCGCCTCCGTCCCGGCCCCAGCCTCCGTCTCCGCCCACGCCTCCGCCCGCGGCGGCGAGAGCGCGACCAGCGGCCGCGCCCGCTCGAAGGCGGCCGAGACGGCTTCGTGCGCCAGGTCGTGCAAGGTCCGGCCCTCCCGGAACCGCACCTCCGCCTTGGCCGGATGCACGTTCACGTCCACCGCTTCGGTGGGGCACGCGATGAACAGCACCACGCGGGCGTGCCGGCCCCGCGGCACGAACCGCTCCGCGGCCGCCGCCACGGCATGGGCGACCAGCCGGTCCTTCACCCAGCGCCCGTTCACGTAGAGGTGCTGCATGCGGCGGATGGCCGCGGCGGCGTGAGCCGGTGCCAGAAAGCCGCTCAGCTTGAAGCCTCCCCTCTCCCCGTGGATCGGGACCGCGTCGTCCCACTCGTCTCCCAGCACGCGGCGGAGCCGGTCGAGCGGCTCGGCCGCGGGGGGCGCTTCCAGGAGCGCCCGGCCGTCGTGGTGCAGCGCGAGGCGCAAGGTGGGCGCGGCCACGGCGTAGGCGGACACCAGGTCCACGATGTGCCCCAGCTCGGTGGCCGGGCTGCGCAGGAACTTGGCCCGCGCCGGCGTGTTGAAGAACAGGTCCCGAACCTCCACCGTGGTGCCGCGCGGGTGGCCGTGCGGCTGGACGCTGCGAACAGCGCCACCCTCCACCTCGATCCTGGTCCCGGCGCCGTCCCCCCTGGACGTGGCCAGGGTCAGGCGGCAGACCGAGGCGATGGCGGGCAGAGCCTCGCCGCGGAAGCCGAGCGTGGCGATGCGCGATAGGTCCGCGAGGCCGCCGAGCTTGCTGGTGGCGTGGCGCTCCAGGGCGAGCAGCGCGTCGTCGCGGTCCAGCCCCTCGCCGTCGTCGGCCACCCGGACGAGCCGCCTTCCCCCCGCTTCCATCACGATGGTCACCGCGGAGGCGCCGGCGTCCAGCGCGTTCTCCAGAAGCTCCTTCACCACGGAGGCCGGTCGCTCCACGACCTCGCCGGCCGCGATCTGGTTGACGAGCTGGTCGGGAAGAACGCGGATGCGGCTCATGGAGGGCTCCGGGCCGCATCGTACCGGACCCCTCCCGGCTCGTCAACGAAACGTGGTGTGCTAGGATTCGGCGGCTCCCGGGACCGGACTGTTCGGCGAGCCCACGTGGAGGCTCGAGCGGGGATGACGGGGGGGTGGCGGCGCGGGAGGCTGCTGGGCGGCGCGTGCGCCGCGCTGCTGATCGGAAGCGCCGCGGCGGGCGCGGCCGCGGGACGCACGGTGGCCCGATGGAGCTTCGAGCCCCCCTCCCCCGGCAGCAACGGCGTGGAAGGCGGACCTCCGGCGGAGGTCCAGAAGGCGCGTCCGGTGGATGGGCGCTCCGGCAAGGCTCTGGCGTTCCAGGACTGGTCGCTGGAGAACTACCTCAAGCCCGATCCCACCGCGGCCACCAGGGTGGTGATCGCCCATTCCCAGACAGGCGCGCTCGATCCGGCGATACCCTTCCAGGTACGGGCCTGGATCCACCCGACGGCCGACCCGATCTACTACGGCGGGATCGTGGAGAAGGGGCAGGGGTACGGCGCATCCTACAGGCTGGTCCTGCTGCGGGGACTGCGGGTCCAGGCCAGCCTGGGGGACCGCCACGTCACCGCCCGCTCCACGCAGCCGCTCTCGCTCAACGAGTGGCACGAGGTGGTGCTGCGGGCGGCCGACGGAGCCCTGATCCTGATGGTGGACGGCAAGGAAGCGGCGCGCTCGCCGATCCCCCCCGGAACGAAGCTCTCGTCCACCGATCCGCTGATCGTGGGCGAGAGGTTCTCGGGGAGGATCGACGAGGTGGAGCTGATCGCAGAGTGAGGGCGGACGCCCGTCTCAGACCACGCCGCGGCGCCTGGCGAGCGGCCTGGCCAGGTCCCTCGACGTCCTGCGAGGGAGCTGGGGCGAGCCGTCGCTCCTGGGACGGGGCGGCGCCAGGACCTTGAGCGGGCGCTGGTCCCGCGAGACGCGCCGCCGGGTCAGCGGAGGCTCGGGCTTCGGCAGCCCCGTCATCTCGGCGATCTTCTCGATCGCTTCGGTCTGGATCTGCCGGACCCTCTCGCGCGAGATGCGCAGGCGCGCCCCGATCGCCTCCAGCGTGTACTCCCTGCCGCCGTCCAGGCCGTAGCGCAGCTTCAGAACCGCCTGATGGCGGGCCGGCAGCTCCTCCAGCAGCCGCGTGACGTACTCCTTGATCTCGCGCAGGTAGACCTCCCGCATCGGGTTGACCGCCGAGGTGTCCTCCACCTCCAGCGGACCGTCCCTGTCCGGATCCTGCCTGCGATCGAGCGAGATCGGCTGCTGCAGCCGGCGGGCGCTCTCCCACTCCTTGAAGGGGACGATCCCCGACTTCTCCACGGTCGCCTCCAGGTCCACGTCGGGCGACTCCAGGGCGCCGGTGCTCTCCAGCAGCCTGTCCACGCGCCGCATCTTCTGGTGCATGTGCACGGGGATGCGGATGAGGTCCTGCTTGTCGCAGATGGCCCTGGCCAGCGCCTGTCGGATCCACCACGACGCATAGGTCGAGAAGCGGGTCCCCTTCTTGGGGTCGAACTTCTCGGCCGCCCTCATCAGGCCGATGTTCCCCTCCTGGATCAGGTCCTGGATCGGGAGCCCGGAGGAGCGGTACCTCTTGGCCCAATAGACCACCAGGCGCAGGTTCCTGTTGACCAGGTCCTCGAGAGCCCTGGGATCCCCCTTCACCGTCCGCTGGGCCAGGTCGCGCTCGGCCTCGGGCGTCAGCAGGCTCCAGCGGGAGACCTCACGCAGGTAGCGCTCGAGCGACTCACCCCCGGTCTCCGTCTCGTCGATCTTCCCGGCGGCAGGCTCGGGCACCTCGGTTCGCCCGGGGGCGTCCGCGGCAGCCGCATCGTCCGTCGCCGAGAACAGCTCGTCTGCCGTTGCCACGTCGTCGTCTATGTCCACGGGGTGACCTCACTTCTTGTTGAGCCGGGATGCCTACGAGAGCCCCGCCGGTTCTTGTTGCGATCCGGTCAACGGCGGGTTGAGTCCGTTCTGCCGGTGCATGGAAGCAAGCAAGGTGCCATAGGGTGGACAACGGACGAACGGGTCGGCGGGGAAAACGGGCGGGATGGCGTATTGGCGTTAACTTGTTGGGAAAGAAGAGGAAATCACGTGGCGGCGGCCCGCGTGCGCGCTCCCCGCGCGCGCGTTTTTCTGCGGGAATGGACAGCCGCGCTGTCATATTTGTTGGACAGCCTGTCTCCTGCCTAACGGTTCTCCACGACGAGATCGTTGCGCACCCCGGCCACTCCCGGGACGCCGCCCGCCAGCCGCTCCGCCTCGTGCCGATCCGCCTCGCGGGCCACCGTCCCTTCCAGCACCACGATCCCGTCCTCGACCCGCACGCGCAGATCCCTCACCGCGCCGAACGTGAGAGGGTTGGCCAGCAGGCTCATCACCCTGGACTGGACGAGGGCGTCATCCGGACGCTCCTCTCCGGTCACCCGCACGGTGTTGACCACCCTGCGCACGCCGGCGACGTCGGCGGCGATGGACTCGGCCTGCCGGCCGTCCAGATCCCGCTCCACCTCCCCCGACAGCGTCACCACGCCGTCGGACGCCGAGACCATGAGCGTCGGCCGGCGGAGACGCGGGTAGCGCTCCAGCCGTCGCCTCACCTCCTGCGCCACGGCCAGGTCGGATCGCGTGGTCGGCGCGACCGCCACCCGGTTCGCCACCGAGCGGATCCCGACGATCCCGGACGCCAGCCTCTCGAGCCTCTCCGCCTCGCCGATGCTGGCCACCGCACCCCGCAGCACCGCCACGCCGCACTCGACCTCCACGGTGATCCCTTCCTCCCTCACCTCCACCTGACCCAGGAGCCGCCGGAGGATCTGCCGCTCCAGCTCCGCGTCTCCGGCGCAGCCTGCCGCGCCCGCTTCCTGCGCTGCGATCGCCGCCAGCGCCAGAGCCGCCATGGCCGCCGAGCTCCACCACCAACGCCTCGCCTTCATCGTCCGCCTCCCGCCCCCTCGGGGCTCTGCACCGTCACGTAGACCGTCTGATCGGCGCGGCGCACCAGAAAGAGACTGACTCCCGTCCGCCTGCCGCGCGCCAGCGCCTCCCTGAACTCCGCCACCGACGCGACGGAACGCCGGTTCACTTCCTTGATCACGTCGCCAGGCTGGAGCCCGGCCTCGTCCGCGGCGGAGCCCGGCTCCACGTCCTGCACCACGACCCCTCGCTCGCCGCGCATGCCGAGCTGCTCGTCCAGCGGCGGCCTGAGATCCCGCAAGGCGAGACCGAGCCCCTCCTCCGATCCCGCCGAGGGCGCCTGGGCCCGCCTCGGCGCCGCCGGCTTCTCCCCCAGAGTGGCCGCCAGCGTGGTGCTGCGGCCGTTGCGCTCCACGCTCAGGCGCACCTTCGTCCCCGGTGGAGACGAGGCGATGACGTTGCGCAGCTGCGTGGAGTCCGACACTTCGGTGCCGTCGATGGCCGTCACCACGTCGCCCTGGCGCAGGCCCGCATCGGCGGCCGGCCCTCCTTCCTCCACCTCGGCGACGATGGCCCCCTTCTCGGCCTGGATCCCGCCGGCACGAGCCATCTCCGGAGTGAGGTTCTGGATCACCACCCCCAGATAGCCTCGCACCACGCGGCCCGACTCGATGAGGTGCTGCATGATCTCGCGCGCCATGTCCACCGGGATGGCGAAGCCTATCCCCTGGAAGCTCCCCGTCCCGCTGGCGATGGCCGTGTTGATCCCCACCAGGCGGCCCCGCGCGTCGACCAGCGCCCCTCCGCTGTTGCCGGGGTTGATCGCCGCGTCGGTCTGGATGAAGTCCTCGATCTCGGCCAGCCGGATGTTGGACCGCCCCTTGGCGCTCACGATCCCCGCGGTGACGGTGTGGGCCAGCTGCTCGGCGAACGGGTTGCCCACGGCCAGCACCCACTCTCCCACCTGGAGCTCTCCGGAGCTTCCCATGGTCAGCGGCGTCAGGTCCGCGGCCTCGATCTCCAGCACCGCCAGGTCGGTCTGAGGGTCGGTTCCCCGGATGCGGGCCGGCACCGTGCGGCCCTGGGCGAGGACCACCTCGATCTTGGAGCTGTCCTCGACCACGTGGTTGTTGGTCAGGATGTAGCCCCGTTCGTCCACGACGACCCCCGAGCCGAGTCCGCGCTGCAGGCGGCGCTCGGTCCGGCCGCGCCCCCCGCCGGGAGGCTCGCCCGGTTCGTCGAAGAACGGGTGGAAGAAAGAGGGCAGGCGGGAGACCTCCACCGTCCGCTGGCTCCTGACCGTCACCACCGAGGGAAGGACCGCCTGCACCACCTCGGTGAAGGCGGGCGGCCCGGCGGGAGACGCCTGGGGGGCCGGGGCCGGTCCCGCCGCGGCGGCCCGCGTCCCCCCGCCGCCGGACCGGGCCGG
The DNA here is from genome assembly GCA_035281445.1 of Candidatus Polarisedimenticolia bacterium. Taxonomy (GTDB): domain Bacteria; phylum Acidobacteriota; class Polarisedimenticolia; order JACPZX01; family DASXTC01; genus DATEEA01. Next base: position 4,783 of record DATEEA010000123.1, on the reverse strand, counting down.
GGGGAGCGCGACGGAAGCGGCGAGCCCCAGCAGGAGCCCGAGGAGCAGGGTGGAAGCCCCTGTGAGGACGACGGCCCGGCGCGGCATCGAGAGGGCGAGATTCATGGCGTGGCTCCTTCCTATCCCTTGATGACCCCCATGGGCACGAGTTTGGCCACTTTGCGCGCGATCCCCGCCCCGTGGACGACGTCCACGACCTCTGCGACATCCTTGTATGCTTCGGGGATCTCTTCAAGCAGCGTGTTCCTCCCCTCCGACCGCACGATGATCCCGCGGTCGGCCAGCTCCCGCACGATGGGGCGGCCCCGCGCGCCCCGGGCGGCCGCCGAGCGGCTCATCCGCCGGCCGGCCCCGTGGCAGGTGCTCCCGAAGGTCTCCGTCATGGCCGCCTGCGTCCCCACCAGGACGTAGGAGTACCGCCCCATGTCACCGGGGATGAGGACCGGCTGCCCCACCTGGCGATAGGCTGCCGGCGTCTCGGGGTGGCCGGGCGGGTAGGCCCGGGTGGCTCCCTTGCGGTGGACGCAGAGCCTCCGGGGGCGGCCTCCCACCATGTGGGTCTCCATCTTGGCCACGTTGTGGCAGACGTCGTAGACCACGTCGAGGGCCAGGTCCTTCTGGGAGCGGCCCAGCACCTGCTCGAAGGTCCTTCGGACCGAGTCGGTCATGACCTGCCGGTTGGCAAAGGCGAAGTTGGCGGCCGCGGCCATGGCTCCCAGATAGCGGTCGGCCTCGGGGGATCCCAGCGGGGCGCAGCAGAGCTGCTTGTCGGGCAGCTCGATGCGGTGACGGCGGGAGGCCTCCAGCATGATCTGGAGGTGATCGTCGCACACCTGGTAGCCGAGGCCGCGGGATCCGGTGTGCAGCGAGACCACCACCTGCCCGTGGAAGAGTCGCAGGGCGGAGGCGGCTTCCTGGTCGAAGATCTCCTCGACGCGCTGGATCTCTCCGAAGTGGTTGCCGGAGCCGAGAGTGCCGAGCTGCGCGCGACCGCGCTCCTTGGCCCGATCGCTCACCGCCCGGGGATCGGGACCGCGCAGGCGGCCCCCCGCCTCGATGTGCTCGAGGTCCTCCTGTCGCCCGAGCCCCTGGGCGACCGCCCAGGCGGCCCCCTGGTCCAGGACCTGGTCCACCTGCGCGTGCGACAGCTTGTGCTCGCGGCGGGAGGAGCCGACTCCAGACGGGATGCTGCGGAACAGGGCCGACACGAGATCCTTCATCCTTCCGCCGATGTCGTGGGCGCTCAGACCTGAGCGCAGGAGGCGGACCCCTCAGTTGATGTCGTACCCCACCCCCCCCGGGGAGACCACCCCCGCGTCGGCGTCGAACGCCGCCACGCCGCCGATGGGGAAGCCGTACCCCCAGTGCACGTCGGGCATGGCGATGGAGGCCCGGACGATGCCCGGGAGCGTGGCCACGTTGGCCACCTGCTGGAGGCTGGGGTCCTCCCGGAGGGAGTCGATCATCGCCTCGTCGGCGAAGATCAGCCCCGGGACACGCATGGCCCCCTGCTTCGGGAGCTCCCAGCGGTAGGCGTCCTTCTTCACGCACTCCATGGCCGTCCTCCCGCCCGGCGTGCGCCGGGCTTCACACGTCGATGACCACGAGGCCGCGCCAGCCGTCCTCCAGCCGCTCGACGGCCGCGCGGTGGTAGGTGATGGCCTTGACCTCGGTCTTCACAGGGTGCCGCCGCGGATCGTACACCTCCCCCCGGACGGCCGCCTCCATCGTCCCCTGGCCGATCCCGGCGACGGCGAAGCGGCACAGGAGCAGCCCTTCGACATCGTGGAGGAAGAGCAGCTCGGCGAGCCACCGCACCAGCATCTCCTCCAGGCCGGGCGCGGAGACTGCCACCCGGCGCTCCTCCCGGGGAAGGACGGAGCGCAGATCGGTGATCTGGTCGAACAGGCCGGTGGCGGCCGTCTCGAAGAGCGACTCCAGCGTGGGCGCCGTGATCGACAGCCCCAGGTCGGCGGTGTGGTCGATCACGGTGTATGCGGCCTGTCGCATGGGCCATCCGGTCCGGGCCCCGGCGCCCGGCGGGTCAGGAGGCGTTCTGCAGGATGTCGCGGAAGGGGAGCCCCTGCGACTCGGCCACGGCGCGGCAGACGACATGGCCTCGGTGGACGTTCACTCCCTGCCGGAGCATCGGATCGCGGGCGATCACCTCGTGCAGAGGCATCCTGGCCAGGCTGAGGATGTGCGGCAGCGTGGCGTTGGTCAGCGCGAAGGTGGACGTGCGGGGGACCGCCGCGGGCATGTTGGCCACGGCGTAGTGGATGACCCCGTCCACCTCGTAGACTGGATCGGTGTGCGTGGTCGCCCGGGTGGTCTCGATGCACCCTCCCTGGTCCACGGCCACGTCCACGATCACCGACCCTTTCTTCATCTGGGACACCATGTCGCGCGTGACCAGCCTGGGGGCCTTGGCCCCCGCCACCAGCACGGCGCCCACGCAGAGGTCGGCGCGGCGCAGCGCCTCGGCGATGTGGGTGCGGTTGGAGGCGAGGGTGGAGACGCGCCCTCCGAAGACGTCGTCCAGGTACTGCATCCGGCGGGGCGAGGCCTCCACCACCAGCACGCGCGCCCCCATCCCCAGGGCCACCTTGGCCGCGTTGGTCCCCACCACCCCGCCGCCCAGGATGACGATGTCGCCGGGCGGGACTCCGGGGACCCCGGGCATGAGGATGCCCCGGCCTCCCCACGTCTTCTGCAGGTAGAAGGCGCCCACCAGCGTGGACATGCGGCCGGCCACCTCGCTCATGGGAGTCAGGAGGGGGAGCGATCCGCTGGCGTCGGCCATCGTCTCGTAGGCGATGGCGGTGACCCCCGAGGTCATCAGCGCCCGGGTCAGCTCCGGCAGCGGCGCCAGGTGCAGGTATGTGAAGAGCATCTGCTCGGAGTGGAACTGCTTGTACTCGGTCGGCTGCGGCTCCTTGACCTTGACGATCAGGGCCGACCGTGCGAAGACCTCCTCCACGTCCGCCAGGCGGGCCCCGGCCAGGACGTAGTCCTCGTCCGCGATGCCGCTCCCCATGCCCGCCCCTGTCTCCACCAGGACGGTGTGCCCCTCCTCCACCAGGGCGCGCGCACCGGCCGGCACCAGGCTCACGCGGCTCTCGTTGTCCTTGATCTCCCTCGGGACCCCGACGATCATCGCCCCTCCGCGGCCGGATCAGACATCGGTCCTGTCGATCTGCGCCTTCTGCAGCCTGCCGCTGAAATCCACGTACACCGACTTCCACTCGGTGAAGATGTCCAGCACGGTGGTCCCCGCCTCGCGGTGTCCGTTGCCGGTCTTCTTCACGCCTCCGAAGGGGAGCTGCACCTCCGCTCCGATGGTGGAGGAGTTGACGTAGAAGATGCCGGCCTCCACGTCGCGCATGGCCTTGAAGGCCTTGTTGACGTCCCGGGTGAAGATCGCCCCCGACAGCCCGTACTGGACGGCGTTGGCCACGCGGATGGCTTCGTCCAGGCCGTCCACCGGGATGATGGACAGGACAGGCCCGAAGATCTCCTCGGTGGCGATCCGCATGGCCGGCTTCACGTCGGCGAAGATGGTCGGCTGGAAGAAGTGGCCGCGATCGTGGGCCCCGCCGGTCAGGCGCTCCCCTCCCGTCAGGAGCCGGGCCCCCTCCTGCCGTCCGATGGCCACGTAGGACTCCACCGTCCTGCGCTGCGCCTCGTTGACGCAGGGCCCCATCTCGGTGGCTTCGTCCAGCCCATTGCCGACCCGCAGCGCGCGGGCGCGCGCGGTCATGCGCTCGGCGAACGCCCCGGCCACTCTGCGGTCGGCCAGCACCCGGCTGGTGGCGGTGCAGCGCTGCCCCGTGGTGCCGAACGCGCCCCACAGCGCCGCCTCCACGGCCAGATCCAGGTCGGCGTCCTCGAGGAGGATCATGGCGTTCTTGCCCCCCATCTCCAGGGAGCACTTCTTGTAGGTGTCGGCGCAGGCCATGGCCACCCGCCGGCCCGTCTCGGTGGATCCGGTGAAGGACACCAGCCGCACGCCGTCGCTGCGCATCAGCGGCTCGCCCACGCCGGCGCCGTTTCCTGTGACCATGTTCACCACGCCGGGCGGGACCCCCGCGTCGTGCAGGGCCTGGATGAAGTGCACGACCGAAAGAGGCGTGTCGGTGGCCGGCTTGATGACCATGGTGTTGCCGCACACCAGGGCCGGGAGGATCTTCCATGACGGGATGGCCATGGGGAAGTTCCAGGGGGTGATCATGGCGCAGACGCCGACGGGGACGCGGATGGACAGGGCGAACTTGTCGGGGAGCTCCGCGGGAACGGTCTGTCCGAACAGCCGCCGCCCCTCCCCTGCCGCGTAGAAGGCCGTGTCGATCGCCTCCTGCACGTCGCCGCGCGTCTCCTTGAGCACCTTGCCCATCTCGCGCGTCATGTCGCGGGCGAGCTGTTCCTTGCGCTGCTGGAGGATCTCGCCCGCCTTGAAGAGGATCTCGGCCCGCCGCGGCGCCGGGGTCAGGCGCCAGCCGTCGTAGGCCGCGGCGGCGGCGTCCACCGCGCGGCGCACGTCCTGCTCCTCCGAGGCGGCGAAGGTCCCGATCCGCTCCGAGGAATCGGCCGGGTTGATGTTCTCGAATGTCCGGCCGGAAGCGGCGGCGGCCCATTCCCCCTTGATGTAGTTCCCGAAGACGGTCGGAGACGCCATGCGGACCCCCGTAAATGCAAGGTTCTATAGGAATTAGAGAGAGTGACGCGGCAGGATAACGGAGCGGATCGGCGACTGTCAAGAAGCGAGAGCGCCGCGGCGGGGGTC
>DATEEA010000122.1:0-7448 GCA_035281445.1 Candidatus Polarisedimenticolia bacterium | reverse complement strand
CGGCGGCGGCCGCGGCCAGCGCCAGCCCCAGGAGCCGCCGCGCCGCCGGGGTCACGGCTTGGCCGGCTCCGCGGCCGCAGCCGGCGCGGGAGCGGGCATGGCGAAGTCGCTGTCGGGGACCTCCACGTTGACCTCGTACTTCTCGAACGTGATCACCTGCGCCCCCGGCATCCCCTGGGCCTTGTTCTCGATGGAGTGCGGCAGCAGCAGGCCGCCGACGTCCTTGTAGTCGCCGATCACCGTCTCGAACTCCATCTCCATTCCCTGGATCTTGCGCTTGCCCTGGATCTTGATCTCCAGGAACGCCTCGGCGTCCAGGAAGATGGTGGAGACATCGCCGTCCTTCTTGGTGAGCTTCAGCTTGTAGGCTTCGGTCCCTTCCATCGCCTCCTTGCCCAGAAGCTCCACCTGGTGTCCCTTCGACTTGTAGTCCACCAGCGGGCCGTCGAAGTCTGCGTTCTCCTCGATGTTCTTCAGGTCTTCCTCGTTCATCTTCTCGGCGTCGTTCTTGCCCAGGAACGGCATCACCTGCCAGCCGGTCGATCCGTCGAACGCCTGGATGCCGGTCATCCCCTGAAGGGTGAACTCGATGCGCACCTTGGACGGCTTCTTCCAGCGCATCCGGAAGGCCGACTCCATCCCCGGCCCCACCGTCATGCGGCCGTGGGCGGTGGCGGACTTCACCGCGGCCAGCTTGTCCTTGCCCCCGCGGGCCTCGACGTTCTTGGCGATGATCTCGTCCACCGTCATCGCCTGGATCGGCGCGGCGGTCAAGGCGATCGCCGCGGCGGCCGCCAGGATCGTGAGCTTCGTTCTCATGGGAATGAACCCTCCTCGGAGTCGTGTCCGGAAGCCGGGGCGTCAACACCCGGCGGATCACATTACGCAGTGGGGTGGGCCGGGTTCCCGGGGACCGCACAGGATACCCGATCGGCCGTGATGCAAGGGAGAAGGACCGGCAGCAGTGGGTTCGCACCGGATGGCGGCGGCTGGTGGACGGCAAGGGGCTCGAACCCTCGACCTCCGCGTTGCGAACGCGGCGCTCTCCCAGCTGAGCTAGCCGCCCACCGGAGCGGGCATTCTAGGGTATCCGCGGCGACGCCGTCCACCCGGCGAGCGGCGGCGCGGGCGGCGCTCAGAGAGCGGCCGGGCGCTCCGATGGCGATTCCGCTCCGGCGCGGGCAGCCGCCCCGCCCGGCCCGATCCTGGTCCGCGGCAGGAGGAAGACGAGAGGCAGACCGGCCGCCACCAGGGATGCCGCCACGCGCGCAGCCGGCAGAGGATCGGCCGGTTCGGGGAGGAGCGTCCGGTAGATCCCCAGCGCCTGCAGCGAGAGCGCCGCGGCGGAGAGCGCCACGGAAGCCTTGCGCAGCCGGGGCTCCACGGCGAGCGCCGCCAGCCCCACGCACCATCCCGCCAGCGGCAGGTGGATCACGGCCGCTCCGGATAGCAGGGCGTAGAGCACCGCCCCGGCCGCGCGGCCAGGGACGTCGGCCGGGGTGAGGGTCCTCGCCGACGCACGGATGAGCCACACCGCCATCCCGGCCATCGCCGCGTACCAGGCCAACTGCGCCAGCCTCCCCGCCGCCGGTCCGGCCATCCATCCCAGCGCGATCTGCAGCGCCACCAGAAGCCCCCCGGGCTCCGCCGGAAGATGGTACGGGGGGAGAAAATGCTCCCAGCCCATCCCCCGGACATAAGGAAGGTAGGCCAGGGCCGCCGTCGCCGCCCCGATGCCGGCCGCCAGAGCGCCCCGGCGCGGCGCCTCCCGCGCCCGCTGTGCCACGACCAGCGCCCACAGCGGGGCCATCATCGGATCGCTGAGGGGGGCCATCGCCGCCGCCACCGACCCCATGACCTCCTCTCCCCGCGCCAGGAGCCACAGCCCCAGCAGCATCCAGCAGAGAGCGGCGGCTTCGTGGCGCCCGTCGGCGACGGTCATGGTCAGGACGAGAGGATTCCAGAGATACAGCCCGGCGGCCGCCGCGGGCGGGAGCGACCGGGGCCGCGAGGACCACCGGCGCGCCAGGCCCAGGAGAAGGGCGCCGTTGATCAGGTGCACGGCGAGCAGGAGAGCCTTGAACGCCAGAACGGTCGCGGCGAAGCTGCCTCCGCCCGCCAGGCAGACGAGCGCGGCCACGCTGACCCACGCTGGTCCGGCCAGGGGCTGGGATCCGGGACGGCCCATGGCTCCCGTGAACTCGTCGGGGGCCAGGGCGGAGGCGCGGGTGGAGTACGGGTCGACCCCGTAGTGCGCAAGGAGCCGCCCGTGTCCCATGTCATCGAGCAGGTCCCTGGACAGCATGGCCGGAGTCAGCAGGAGGATCGCCCCGAACAGCAGCGGCCCGCCGAACAGCATCACGCGCCGCACCGCGCCTTGCCTCGCCTGAGAGAGCCAGCGGAGGGCCAGGGCGTAGACCGCGAACAAGCCTGCCATGCAGGCGAGATAGAGCAGGACCCCCGTCCACGGGGATTCCGCCTTCCAGCCGCCGAGCGGCAGGCCCCAGGGAAACGACACCCGGGTCACCCCCCGGGGAGCGGACGCTGCCGCGTGGACGAAGAGCGCGAACAGGACCGCTCCCGACGCCAGAAGCGCCGCCGGCCGGCGGCCGGTCACTCTGCCTCCTCCTGGTGATCCGATTCCAGGATCAGGATCTCACCCCCGCTCGATCGGAACGCCTCTCGAAAGCCGGGCGGCGGGGACACCGTCAGCCATCCGGCCGAGGCCTCGATGTGCCGCCTCCAGCCGGGACGCGCCGCAGGCAAGGCTGCCGTCACCACGATCAGCGCGTTCGCCACCTCCACGGCATCCTCCGGGGCATCCGGAACCGGCAGGATCGGCCGATCGAGCAGGAAAGAGTAGGGACGCAGGGTCCCGTCGTCCAGCACTCTGGCGGAGCTCTCGGATTCCGATCGGATCCAGTCCGCCGCCTCCCGGCATGCCCGGTCGAGGCCGGAGCCGGCGGGGACGGCGGCGGCGCGCAGATGCCCCATCGAGAGCAGCACCACGACGGCCACCAGCGTGGCGGTCACGGCGCCGGCGAACCGGCGCGCCGGCTCGGTGGACATGACGAAGGCGCCGGCAGGGCCTCCCCGCTCGGCTTCCGAGCGCCGGCCCGCCTCCTCCAGTCTTCGTCGCCACAGCACGTCGGCGAGACAGTGCATCAAGGTGCCGGCCACGGCCAGGTGGATCCAGGCGCGAAGCGGCGCCGAAGCCGCGGCCATCTGGCCTCCCGGCGGGACGACCAGGAGCAGGGCCGAGCAGGCCACGGCGCTCATGTGGCCGGGCCGCAGCCTCGGTGCGCGCCACGAAACGGCCAGGGCGGCGGGGAAGAGCAGCCCGACCAGATCGAAGGCGGCGTGGTCGGCCAGCAGCAGATCCCCCGCCACGCCGGCAAGCCGGCCGGCGAGGTCCGGCAGGGCCATGGGCCCCTGCCCGGCGGCCGCACTCCCGGACGCCGGCCCCACGGTGGCGAGCCTCTGTTTCACCGCCAGGAGCGCCTCGGGCGACCGGGCGGAAGCCGAGGCCCATGCCATCACCACGGCCGCGAAGCAGCCGGCGAAGACGCCGGCCGCCGCGGCGCGGGAGCGGGCGCTCCCTGGGGTGGCGACGGCCGCCGCCGCCAGGCAGACGGCCACGGCGATGCCTGCGGGGTGGACGAGCAGCAGCAGCGCGCAGGCCAGCCCCGCCCACCCCCAACGGGAGACGGTCCCCGTCCGCAGATCGGCCAGCAGCAGCGCGGCCAGCGCAAGGAACCCCGCCACGGCTTCCGGGACGGCCCTCACCGAGTGAGCGACCAGCAAGGGGCTGAAGGCGGAAAGGGCCGCCGACAGCAGCGCGGCGCGCTCGCCGAACAGGCGCCGGGCCAGCTCGAAGGTCAGCACGATGATGCCGCAGCCCGCCGCGAAGGAGATCCCCTGGCCGGCGTCGTGGAGGTCGGCGCTCCACGCCCGCGCGGCGGCGCGAAGCATCGCCGTGTGAAGAGGAGCCGTGTCGGGGGCCGAGTGGTGGCTCGCGGCGGCCGCGGCCAGCCTCTCCCCCTCCGCCTCGTCCACCGCCTGGTGTCCCGACAGCGCGGCCAGCCGCAGCCCGGCCCCCGCCAGCACCAAGGACAGCAGCAAGGGCGCCTTCCACCGGCCGAGGCCCCCCTCCCCCCCGCTCACGCGGCGGCCGGTGCTGAATGAGAAGAGCGGAAACCCAAAATCACCGTTTCGTTTTCTCCAGAAGGTGTGGTATATACGCACCCTCTGCCGATTCCGAAAGGTTCAGCGACATCGTTCACCTCGCGCCAACTCCGCGACGCCGTGCACTATACCGGACTGCCGATCCGTGTGCCGTCGTTTGTCACTTGACGATCGACCGGACCGCTCGTAGCTTCCCGGAGCATGCCGAAGTCGTTGGAAACAAAGAGGAATATTTGGACGACAGACGGCACAAATGGAAGCCGGTGAGCTTGAGGAGGGTTTGCTGATGTACGGATCGATCTCGAGCCGCGTCCGACTCAGGCACGCGACGCTCCTGGTCGCGGTGGCGGCGGTCCTGGCCATGTGGGGCTCTTCCGAGTCGCTCTCCACCGGGCCTTACTACGTCGACGGCTCGAACCCCTCCTGCTCCGACACCGGTCCGGGGACTCCGGCCATCCCCTACTGCACCATCGCCGAAGCGGCCCGGGTCCGCGGCGGCCCGGGGGTGATCATCGAGGTGCTGCCGGGCCGGTATCCCGAACAGGTCACCGTCCCCGCATCCGGGGCGCCCGGGAACCATTTCGTGATTCAGGCTCAGCCAGGTGCCATGCTGGACGGCGCCAACGACCTGTCCGATCCGGCCGCCTGGGCTCCCTTTTCGGGAACGGTGTGGCTGGCCGCCTCCGTGGACTGGGTCCCCAGGCAGGTGTTCGTGGATGGAGCCAGGCTGTCCGCCTCCACCGACGACCCCTCGCTGCTGGCGCCCGGCTCGTTCCGCCACGTGGCGGGCCAGGGTCTCTACGTCAACCTGGGAGGTGACAGCCCCGGAGTCCATCAGACCTTCGTGGGCCGCCGCTCCAACGGGTTCCGGCTCACCGGCCGTTCGTGGGTGGTGATCGACGGGTTCGAGGTGACGCGCACGGAGGACAACGGCATCTATATGCTGAGCGGCGCGTCCAATGACGTCGTCACCGGCAACACCGTCAGCCTGGCCGGAGCCGGCGGGATCGTCGCCAACAACACCTCTTTGATCTTGATCGAAGGCAACACCGTCTCCGGAAGCATCAGCCACGGCATCTACGTTCTCAACGGCACGGCCGACTCCACCGTCCGCGGCAATCGTTCGTCGGACAACATGCGCCTGACCGGTGTCGGCACCAACGGCATCAAGGTCGAGAACGGGGTCCGGGTCCTCGTGGAGCGCAACGAGACCTTCGAGAACCAGGACACCGGCATCCAGATCAACTCTTCCACGGACTGCGTCTCCACGAGCAACCGCTCGTGGAACAACGGCGACCACGGGTTCGACCACCTCAACGGCAGCGGCACCATGCACGTCGGCGACGTTGCGTTCAACAACCGCAACGATGGCTTCTCCTTCGAGGGGGGCTGCATCGACAGCAGCCTCTACAACAGCATCGCCGTGGACAACGGGCTCATCACCGGCCGCTACGACCTTCTGGTGGACTCCACCTGTACCACGGGGTTCCTTTCGGACTACAACATCTTCTGGAAGTCGACCCCGCAGGCCATCATCCGATATAACGTCACCAACTACACATCGCTTTCCGCCTTCGCCGCTGCGACCGGGCAGGACTCTCATTCCACGCAGTCCGATCCGCTGTTCGCCGACCCGGCCGCTTCGGACTTCAGCCTGCAGCCCGCGTCCCCGGCCATCGACGCGGGGGACAGCACTTTCGCTCCCTACACCGAGACCGACGCCGAAGGGAAGGCGCGCGTGGACGACCCGAACACGCCGAACACGGGCGCGGGTCCCGTCGAGTTCATGGATCGAGGCGCGCTGGAGTTCCACGGCCACTGCAACGGCGGAGCCGGTCCCGTCGCCGAGACCTGCGATGGACTGGACAACGACTGCGACGGCGTCCCCGATGACGGGTTCGACGTGGGGATGGCGTGCACGGTGGGCCTGGGCGAGTGCGCCGCCGGCGGGACCGTCGTCTGCGCCCTGGACGGCTTGAGTTCTTTCTGCGACGCCACGCCCGGCACACCCGGCACGGAGACCTGCGACGGGCTGGACAACGACTGCGACGGCACGGTGGACAACGGCTTCGGTGCCGGGGAGGCGTGCAGCGCCGGCGTGGGCGAGTGCCAGGAGAGCGGCGTGACGGTGTGCACGCCCGACGGCACGGGGACCCAGTGCGGCGCGACCCCCGGCGATCCGGTGGCGGAGACCTGCGACGGGCTCGACAACGACTGCGACGGCGCGGTGGACAACGGCTTCCTTCTCGGGGAGGCGTGCAGCGCCGGCGTGGGCGAGTGTCAGGCGAGCGGCGTGACGGTGTGCACGGTCGACGGCACCGGGACCCAGTGCGGCGCGACCCCGGGCGATCCGGTGGCCGAGACCTGCGATGGGCTCGACAACGACTGTGATGGCGCTGCGGACAACGGCTTCCCGGTGGGCGGCGCCTGCTCCGCCGGCACCGGCGAGTGCCAGGCTGCGGGCAGCCTCGTTTGCTCCCAGGACGGCACCGGCACGGTCTGCGACGCCACACCCGGCGATCCGGCGGCCGAGACTTGCGATGGTCTCGACAACGACTGTGATGGCGCTGCGGACAACGGCTTCCCGGTCGGCGGCGCCTGCTCCGCCGGCACCGGCGAGTGCCAGGCGGCCGGGTCGCTGATCTGCTCGCTCGACGGCACCGGCACGGTCTGCGACGCCACACCCGGAGATCCGGTGGCCGAGACCTGCGATGGCCTCGACAACGACTGCGATGGCGTGGTGGACAACGGCTTCCCGGTCGGCGGCGCCTGCTCCGCCGGCACCGGCGAGTGCCAGGCGGCCGGGTCGCTGATCTGCTCGCTCGACGGCACCGGCACCGTCTGCGACGCCACCCCGGGCGATCCGGTGGCCGAGACCTGCGATGGGCTCGACAACGACTGTGATGGTGCGGTGGACAACGGCTTCCCGGTCGGCGGCGCCTGCTCCGCCGGCACCGGCGAGTGCCAGGCGGCCGGCTCGCTGATCTGCTCGCTCGACGGCACCGGCACGGTCTGCAACGCCACACCCGGAGATCCGGCGACCGAGACCTGCGATGGCCTCGACAACGACTGCGACGGCGCGGTGGACAACGGCTTCCCGGTCGGCGGCGCCTGCTCCGCCGGCACCGGCGAGTGCCAGGCGGCGGGCAGCCTCGTCTGCTCCCAGGACGGCACCGGCACGGTCTGCGACGCCACACCCGGCGATCCGGCGGCCGAGACTTGCGATGGTCTCGACAACGACTGTGATGGCGCTGCGGACAACG